>CAZNNV010000036.1:0-7437 GCA_964574515.1 uncultured Candidatus Saccharibacteria bacterium | reverse complement strand
TTTTGCAGTTGCTTTGGGATCGAGGGCTAAAAACACAAGCCGCGATTGATGAATTCTTTAACCCAGATTATGACGAGGATCTCCACGATCCTTTTTTAATGTTGGGCATGAAAGAGGCAGTTAAAATAATTTTGAAAGCGATAAAAAATCAGGATAAGATTTTAATCTATGGCGATTTTGACGCCGATGGCGTTTGCAGTACGGTAATTTTACAGGAAATTTTGGAAGAGCTGGGCGCAAATTTCGGCGGTATCTATTTGCCGGATAGGAACAGCGAGGGCTATGGCATCAATGCTGCGGCGATTAAAAAAATTGCCAGCCAAGGCATTAAATTAATCATTAGCGTTGATTGCGGGATTAGCAACTATAATGAAGTGGCATTAGCTAAAACGCTCGGTATGGCTGTCGTGATTGTTGACCATCATGAAATTGGCGCTAAATTACCGCCGGCTGAAGCGATTGTTAATCCGTTTCAGGCAGATGACAAATATCCGTTTCGGGAATTGGCGGCGGCCGGAGTTGTCTATAAATTAATTCAGGCGTTGGTTGCCAAAAGCGGAAAAAAGATAAAAGCCGGCTGGGAAAAATGGCTGTTGGATTTAGTCGGTTTGGCGACAGTGGCGGACTTGGTGCCTCTTTTGGGCGAAAACCGGACATTAGTGCGTTACGGTTTGGTAGTTTTAGCGCAAACGCCGCGGCCAGGCTTACAGGAATTAATGAAAATTGCCCGTTTGAATCCAGTATTGGAGAGGGAATCGCTAAAAACTAATTTAGACGCTTATTCATTAGGTTTTGTGCTGGCGCCGCGGCTGAACGCGGCTGGCCGGCTGGATAGCGCGCAAGTGGCCTATGATCTTTTAACGACCAAGAATCGCGAACAAGCGCGTGAATTGGCAAAAAAAATTGATGCGCAAAACCGTCAGCGCCAAAAAATGACTGAGGAGATTGTGGCACAGATTGAAGAGAAAATTAAGAATCAGGATTTAGAAAAAGAATATGTCATTGTGGAAAAAGGCGCGGAGTGGTTGCCGGGGATGCTCGGTCTGGCGGCTGGTAAAATCGCCGACCGTTATCATCGGCCGACATTTATCTTTCGCCAGCAAACGCCGTTGTCTCGCGCTTCGGCCCGCAGCATCCCGACTTTTAATTTGGTTGAGGGCATTGCGCGTTGTGCTGATATTTTGGAGAGTTTTGGCGGCCATGCTGGGGCGGCCGGCGTAGTTTTAGCAGAAGGCAAAATCAGTTTGTTTAAAGAAAAAATTAACGCAGTGGCTAAAGAAATGTTAAAGAAGGAGGATTTGATGCCGTCATTAGAGATTGATTTAGAGCTGGCGCCGGAGGATATTAATTGGGAATTATTTGATGGTTTGGAGCGATTTGAGCCGTTTGGCCAGGGTAATAAGCCGCCGAAATTTTTGGTTAAAGATTTAGAAATAAAGAACTGCCGTGTTGTTGGTAATGGTTCCAAACATTTGAAAATGGATCTGATTTCCGAGAAGATTATTGGTAAAACTTTTAAAGCCATTGGTTTTGGCTTGGCGGCCAAAAACGGCAACGCCGAATTAAAAATTGGCGATAAGATTAATGTGGTGTTTGAATTATTGATTGATGAATGGAATGGCAATCGGGAGCTACAATTGAAGGTTATTGACATAAAAAAATCTTAAAATTATATTATAAGTGTATTTTTATGAAATATATTATTTATACTGATGGCGGGTCGCGCGGCAATCCCGGGCCGGCGGCGATTGGCGTGGTGATTGCCAATGAGAAAGGGGAAACCATCAAGTCTTATGGCGAGGCCATTGGCCCGGCGACTAATAATGAAGCCGAATATCAGGCGGTAATTCTTGCTCTGAAAAAAATCAAAGCGCTTTATGGCAAGGATAAGATTAAAGAAATGGAAATTGAAGTCAGAATGGATTCGGAGTTAGTAATGAAACAATTAAACCACCAGTATAAAATTTCCGAGAGTCATATCCAGCTTCTTTTTATCCGGGTTTGGAATACGTTGATTGATTTCGGGCCGGTTAAATTTATCCATATTCCGCGCGAACAGAACACTGAAGCCGACCGGCTGGTCAACCAAGCGCTGGATAAGGAACAAGGAGAGTTGTTTTAGTAAAAAATTTATTTTTAAAATTAAAATTATGAAAAAAATATTTATTGTCATTATTGTTTTGTTTTTTATTGCTGTTGCAGCGACAGTCGTTTATTTCCTCGGAGATTTTAACAGAGGAAATTTATCTGCAGATAAAACGCCCGAAGCAACGGCGACTCCAAGCGATCCGAATATTAAAAAATATACCAACACGGAATTAGGGTTTTCTTTTGAATATCCGGCGCGTTATGGCGAAGTAAATATAGAGATTCTAGTCGGCGGAAAAGCCGGCGGCCAGACCGGAGAAAAATTAACTGGTACTTTTAGCCAGCAGGAACAATTGGAGTTCGGTGGCATTACTGATGATTTTAGCGCCGGCCGCAGCGGCTTATTAACGGACACGCGCGGTTTTTTAGAAAAAAATGGCAATTATTATTTTAAATTTGTTGCCGCTAAACCGGTTGAGGATTATGAGGTTTTACCAAAAGAAATTATTACTAAAGATTTCGGCAAAATTTTAATTTTGGATGACCAAAGTTTTGAAGGGGAGCGGTATGGCGTGGAGGGGCCGGTGCTTGGCGTCGGCGCGGGCCGGCTGGCCGCCCTGGTTAATCTAAAAAATAGCAAATTCCCGGGTTTGGTTTTTTATAACTGGGATGTTCAGGAGATTCCGTTAGCGGAATTTAAAGCTATAATAAATTCTTTGAATGTTTTTTAAATGGTATTGTCAGGCTGGGTGGCCAGGTGATAAAATTATTATATAAAGGTCGACGATTATTTTTTCGTATAAAAAAATATTAATAAAAAAATATGAAAATTTTAAATTGGTTGGCTTTTTTATTGGTTGTTATCGGCGGATTGAATTGGGGGTTGGTCGGATTTTTTGATTTTAATTTAGTTGCTGCGATTTTTGGCGAAACATCAACCCTGACGACGATTATTTATGATTTGGTCGGTTTGGCGGCGATCTACATGTTGATTTTTGGCGGCAAGATGATGGGATGCTGCGCCAAGCCAGCGGCCACTCCGTCGCTCTAGAAATATTTTATTAATATTTTTTTATTTTATTATTCGGCCTAGGGTTCCCGGGGATTTTAGTTTTACCTATTACCAAAAACTTATCCACCCTTTGATTTGACGCCCATCGGGCGTTTTTCTATAATAAGGGTGAACTTTCGTGTTGCCAACCTTAATCCTAAGGTCGGCTTTTTTAAAAAATAAAGTTAGTTTGAATAAATCAAAAAATAGGACTTGCTTATTCTGTTTTTTGTAATAATTTATCCTGTTAAATAACTTATTTTATTGAGTTATGCTTAGCGGCGATTATGGGACGAAGTGGAAATGTTTTTCGAGAAAATGATGATATTAAAAAAATCCCTAAAAACTTTCTATTCCGTTGTCTAGGGTTCTTGGGTTATTGCTTCGGCAGCATTTTCATAATAATTTTTGTAATATTAAGAAGATTCCATATCTCACCTTTCATTCTCTTTGCTTCTTTGAAATCAGAATCGCGACGCTTATTATATTTTTCAAAATCATATCTGACACATTCCAAATCTTCTACAATAATTTTATCTTTATTGCTTATTGTAATAACATATCTTTTTAGGTCATTTTTTATTTCAGATTTCACATCTGCAATATTTATATTTTGTAATTTATCTTTTCCTATTTTGTCTGAAAGTTGTTTAAGATCATGGTTATGTTTGCATCTAAGTGCAGCCCTTAATTGCCTTTCATCTTTTTTAAACTGCTCATTTGCCAGAAGCAGATAGGCTTCTAAAATTAATTCAACATTGTAAGACAATAAAAC
Organism: uncultured Candidatus Saccharibacteria bacterium; assembly: GCA_964574515.1. Taxonomy (GTDB): domain Bacteria; phylum Patescibacteriota; class Minisyncoccia; order Portnoybacterales; family GWB1-42-6; genus CAZNNV01. The sequence continues at coordinate 3,523 of CAZNNV010000036.1, read as the reverse complement.
ATACAAAGATCGCGAGTATGCAGCATCAGTTCCTCCTCTATGAATATATTCTAAGCATTCATTCAAAAAATTAAGGCCACCACTGGCTCGAAAAATTGCTCCTGTGGCCCATTTTTGATTAAGCGACCAATGATCTGGCGGCCATTCTTTATTTGGTTTTATTTCATCATTATTCATATTGTTCAATGCGGCGAATATATAACGAAGTTAAGTCATATTTACTTAATTAACGCTGTACGAATATTAGACGCTGGTGGTTTAGGAGACAAATCAATGTTTCTGTAAGTTAAGTTAATGAAATTTGGTTTTGTTTTCTTTAACTCCTTTAAAACCAGTGGCAATATATTTTTAATTTCTGTCACGCGATTATCATGATTTATCTTTGGACGGTTTTCTCGAGTCCAATGTTGGCCCGTTAAATAAATTGCATGCGACACATTAGACGCCCGGATATAAGCTGGCAGCTGAATCTGTATACCATGTATATAATCGGAGCTAGATAATAGCTTGAGTTCAATGGCTACTCTACAGTTAAGATAAATAATCGTAAAGTCGACGGGTCCACGCCCAGTCCCCATCTCTGCAATAAAAGTCACTTCTGGAAGATGTGCAAAGTATGCGAAGCCCATTGAACGCAGATGGCGTCCAAGTGTTGACTCTGGTTGTGGCTTTGTATGAGCCACATCTTTCCACATATTCTTCCACCCATCTCGTGCAATCATTTCTTCATTGAAGATATTTATAAATTTATTTATATGCTGAAATAACTCTTTACAGGATTTAATCTTAATCGTCGCTGGCAATCCTATCGTTTTAAAAAAATTAAAATATTTCCTGAAGCCAAGGAATCCGAGTTTATCTTCATTAAAATCGTAACTTGCCACATGCTCGCGTTCAAGAAGTTGAATATATTTTTTGAGAATTGAATTATCCTTGATAATAGCCTCTTGTACTTCTTTAAGACTCACTTCGCTTATTTTTTTAGAAATTAGGGAGGTAAATTTTTCTCTAAGAGTTAAATCTTCTCGCAAAATACCAACGATTCGACTTATTCTTTTATCACCTTCTACATCAATTGCGCGTAGCAGGCGGTTGGGAACAAAAATTATTGCTTCTCCTTTGTGAATGGGATTTTCCGGCAAATCGTAATAGTTTCCACCATTCCACCTCATTTCATCAGGATCAAAATTAAATCCATCGGTATCTACGGGAAGAGATTTGAGTGGTAAACCTAACGCTTTGGCGCGCTCCTGTGTATATTTAATAAGATAATCAGCAATTAAATTCGTCGTAATATCACCTATTCCATCGGGTCCCAGTCCACTGGTCAACACCTCTAGCGCAAAAGGATTAAATTTACCATCTGGATACAATAGCTCTTCCTTGACAAGACGACTTGCTGATTTTGTAAGAAAGAAATTAAATAACAAATTCGCAAAATCCTGACCTTTTCCGCGACCGCGATTTGAAAGCTCTGTATATCCTAGATTAATTTCTTTCGGTTCTTCAAACTTCAAAAATTCACGTAATTTATCATAATCTTTATCTTCGGCGGAGACTTTTAACGCTAAATCATACGCAAAACGGAAAAAGTCACCGAAATGATCAAATAATTCTCTTTCCTTTTGGTTATTGCTTTTTCTTAAAAGAAAAGGGTCTATATATAGCCTAGAGTCAAACGATAGATTTGCATCAAAAAATCGAAATTTTCATCAGCAGTCTGAAGATTAAATGCTTGCGATATATGCAAGGGTTGTGGACTTGATGGGACGATTTTCGAACTTTTATTCATCAACAAAATGAATATTATTATATTCTATAATTAAAGTTAATTTGGCTATCAATTTTTCTAACTTTATATTTTTCTATTGTCCAAAGGAGACAAATTACCCGAATAAACATTATAACATTAATTATTTTGATTATATTTATTAAAAGAGGAACAACACTCTGACTTATTAATAATACAATAAGAAGAATGGCCGAAAAAATAAGCAATATTGGCACAATCTTTTGTATTTTCCATAGACGGATTGTTGCTAAAAAATAAAATACTAAAGTTGCTATACCTGATATTAAAATTAGGGCAATCGGTGCGACAGAGTTATCATCTAAATCGGTTACAGACGACAAAACAGATAAAATATAGCTTCCTATTCCAAATAATGCAAGTATTTTACTTTTCATAATTTTATTTTTTCATAAATTTTTTAAAGAGGTTTTTCTCACTAGGATTGATTTTTCCTAAGGCAATATAGTAGAAAATTCTTCTGATAATTTCAAAAATAGCCGAAAGGAGAATTATAAATATTGTTATTCTAACAATCATTCCAATCCAGTCGTTGTAATAAATTAAGTCGACTGAATAGTCGCCTTCATTATTTATTATATTTGAAAATTTGTTTTCTGAAGGAATAAATTTAATCTTTCCGCATCGTGTCCTAATAAGGTAATCTGTATGAGAATCTATATAATAGATAGACGGTAAAATGCCAGCGTCTTTTAAAGAGGTTTCTTTATTTCCGGATTCGCATTTAATTGTAGATTTTTCAAGATTAATATTATCCATCATTTTAGTCGAAATCATTTCCACATAAGCAACGATTATAAAAATAAAGACCAATATAAAAAATACTTTTAATAACCGATACCAAGCTTTGCTATTTAATTCGTTAATTGTTTTCATAAATTATTTTTTGAATCAATTTTTTAGAAAGTTTTTCATATTATTTATATAGTTTAAAGATTTTCCTGAATTTGAAACATTTTATTCCATAGCATGCAGCGTATACCAAGAAAAGATGTTGAAGATATTTTTTCCAGCGCCGTCCCTTCTTTATTCGTAGAATAAAGTTTAGGAGAGGCGCACCCATAATCAATCACAAATCTAAAAGTATAGGCAAGACAAAATACAACGAATAAAATAACCACCAAAATTATTAAGATTGTTTTATTTTTTTCTTTCATAAACTAAAAAAGCACAAACAAAGATTGTGCTCAAACGGAGTGCGCATTTTGACCCAAACTCCCTAACTGGTTTTTGGGCTTTTGTCTTCATAGTAGTAATCTTTTGATTTAAATATACTACTCTCAAATATAAAAGACAAGAACTTAGGGAGAGTACTTAAAAGAGCAAAAATAGAATCATTAGTCCTATTATTTTCGCGCCGAGTAGTAATTCTGAACTCAAGTATATACGCTTTCAATATGGCGGCGCTAAACATTCGGCCGCTGATTATTGGCGGGAAATCGGCGAGACATTAGATATACAAGCTGATGCTAATGTGGTGATGGAGAATATAAGCATTGAGTGAGTTTGTTGACACAATAATGTATTTTAGGTAATATATTAATGCCCAAGCAGGCAGGAGTTGCCCTCATTTTTTATAAAATGGGGGAGGAAAGTCCGGGCTTTCTCCCCGCTTTTAGCGGGGATAAAAAAGTAGCGGCTAACAGCCGTCCACCGTGAGGTGCGAGGTGCGAACAGAAACGGTTTGGTCCGAAAGGGCCGAACGGCCCGGGT
>CAZNNV010000035.1:430-7589 GCA_964574515.1 uncultured Candidatus Saccharibacteria bacterium | reverse complement strand
TTAATTCGTTGAAATTATGATTTTAATAAAGGATGCGACAATTATAACGCAGAACCAACAGCGTCGGATTATCAAGGGAGGCGCTGTTTTAGTTGAGGGGCAATATATTACGGCGATTGGGCCGAGCCAAAAAATAGAAAAAAAATATCGCCGCGCGGCTAAAAAAACGATTGACGGCCGCGGCCAGGTCGTGATGCCTGGTTTAATCAATTGCCACACGCATGCGGCGATGGCGCTGCTCCGCGGCTGGGCTGACGATTTGCCTTTAAAACAATGGCTGGAAGAGAAAATCTGGCCTTGCGAAGCTAAATTAAAACCAGCGGATATCGCTCGCGGCACAGCCATTGCTTGCGCTGAAATGACAGCTAGCGGCACGACAACTTTTAATAATATGTATTGGCAGCCGGCCATGGAGATAAAAGCGGCGCAACAAGCTGGTTTGCGCGATTTTGTCGGTTTGGTGGCGTTGGAGAAAGGCATGAATTTCGGTCCAGGCTATATTGAAAAAACTTATTATAAACTAAAGTCGCAGATTGACGATAAAATTAGATTAACCATCGCGCCGCATGCTCTTTATACGGTTAGTGAAAAAACCTTGCAATGGTGCGGGGGATTCGCCGAAAAAAATAATTTATTATTGCATATTCATTTATCGGAAACTGAACAAGAAGTAAAAAATTGTTTAAAGCAGCATCGTTGCCGACCGGTAGAATATTTGGCAAAAATCGGTTTTTTAAATCCACGAGTTATCGCAGCGCATGGCTGTTGGCTGTCTGATAAAGAAATAAAAATTTTAGCCAGGCAAAGGGTGAGTGTCATCCATTGCCCGACTTCAAATCTAAAATTAGCTTCCGGCGTCATGCCACTCTCAAAATTATTAGCAGCCGGCGTCAATGTGAGTCTTGGCACAGACGGGCCAGCGTCAAATAATTCCTTAGATATGTTCAGTGAGATGAAAATAGCGGCTTTGATCCATAAATGGCATGAAAAAAATCCGGCGGCTGCTCCGGCGCAAATAATTTTAGACATGGCAACCATTAACGGTGCCAAAACACTAAAAATGGAAAAAGAGATTGGTTCACTTGAAATCGGCAAAAAAGCTGATATAATAATGCTTAAATTCAATCAACCTCATTTAACGCCCTGTTTTAACCCGGTTTCGCACTTAGTTTATGCGGCGAGGGGGGCGGATGTGGCGTTAACCATGGTTGATGGAAAAATTATAGTTAAAGAAAATTAAACGCTTAACAAGCGTTTTGTATACAAGTTTTTTAACATTTTAAGCCCAGGATGGGAGATTGGAGGATTTATGGCAGCAGGGAAAGAAAATGGGTTGTGGGTGAATTTTTTATGTTTTTTTCTGTTCATTATTCTAATGGTTCTCTTGGGCATTTTTTTTGGCCCGTCAGCTGTAAGGGGAGATGAAAGAGCAGCCAGGCCGCTGGAAAAAGAAATGGTATCTTTTGCTAAAGATTTCAGTGAGTGCCTTTACCTTTTTATTAATACAGATGATAGCCGAAAAGAATTGGGGCAAAGATTGGAAAAAAATGATTGCCGCATTTTCATTCGCGCATTTTCTGACAAAGATACTGTGAGTATTCTCGTTTTTGTGGCCGGCCGAAACAGCATCGTTTATGCGCGGCCAAAAGAAGAAATTCTGGCCGATAAGCTCGCAGCCAGAAAAGCGGCCGAGGAGGTGTTTAAATACATAAAAAAACATTTTCTTGGCACCGGAATTTGATTGTGGATAATTGAGCCATTGATTTTTTAAATAATTGATTTAACATTATCACAGAAGTTAACCCGAACATGGGAGGATTGATATGAAGCGAGCCCGCATGGCTGGCGCCTGGCCAGCCTAAGAAACTAAAAACAGGCCGCGTCTTGATTCTATTTGACGTGGGGCAGGGTGGTTTTTTAAAAACCGATGTGATCAAGATTGTGAAAAGGAGAACAATCATATGACTGGTATCTTTAAGATCCAAGCTCAGTGGACTAAAAGCCAAAAGATGAAGAGCCAAGGCTGGAAGATGCAAGACGCACCGGTGGACGTGGTTAAAATGGAGACGATCCTGGTTTAAGGACTCAAGAATCCAAAGACCAGAAAAGCGGGGGGTATGTTTTAATGGCTGCTCCGGCCTAATACCCCTCCCTTTTTATCCTTTGTTCTTTTTTGTAAATTAAAAATTAAATCGTCATTTAGCTGAATCGCTTTATGCCGTCCCTTATTACCGATAAGGGTTTCTTTTTTTATTAGAGCAAGGTAGAATGGGGTTAGTTTATAAGTTTAAATATTCATGATTTATGCCGGAATTACCTGAAGTTGAAACAATAAAAAGCCAACTACAAAAACTAATTATTGGTAAAAAAATTAAAGCTGTTGATATTTTTTTACCTAAAATGGTCAAAGCGCCGTTTAGGGATTTTAAACAGGCGGTTTTGGGCGCGAAAATTAAAAAAGTTGGGCGCCGGGCGAAAGTGCTAATTATTGAATTGGATAATGGGTGGAGTTTAATTAATCATCTAAAAATGACGGGACAGATGATCTTTAGTAAGCGGTTAGTAGCAAATAGTAAGCAATTAAAAAGTAAACACACTCATATTATTTATATATTTTCTGACGGCAGCCGGTTATTACACAATGATTTACGGCAGTTTGGCTGGGTGAAATTGATAAAAACGGCGGCGGTCAAAGAATTTTTAGAAAAAGATTATGGGCCGGAACCGTTGGATAAAAATTTCACGCTGAAAAAATTTCAAGAGATTTCAAATAAAAAACCCAAGGCGCGCATCAAACAATTTTTAATGGACCAGAAAAATATTGCCGGTATCGGCAATATTTATGCCGATGAAATTCTGTTTGCCGCCGGCATCAATCCCTTACGGAAAATCGGCGCCTTATCGGATAAGGAGATAAAGAAAGCTTATCAGGCGATTGGAAAAATTTTATCTTTAGCCGTAAAACTAAAAGGCACCTCATCGCAGGATTATTTGGATGCTTTCGGCCATGAAGGAAATTTTGCCAAAGAATTAAAGGTTTATGGACGCGAAGGCGAAAAATGTGTAAAATGTAAAAGTGAAATTAAGCGGTTGAAAATCGGCGGCCGGTCAGCGCATTTTTGTCCCGCCTGCCAACGCCTGACGCCGTAGGTAATGGCGGGCCAGAAATAAGTTATTAAATCTATGAATAAAATTATAAAATTTTTTGATAAATTAGAGGATAAAATTCGTCATAATTTAAGCCATCAGCCGGTGCTTTACGCTCTTATCGGCTTACTGGGGATTGTTTTAACTTGGCGGGGGATTTGGTATCTAGCTGATGATTTCGGAATGAGCGGCTGGCTGTCAACATTGATTGGCATTTTAATTCTGCTCTCAACTGGCCTTTTGGTTGCCATCGCTATCGGTGATGAAGTTATTATTTCCGCTTTTAGGGGCCGGCGGAAAATAACCGAGGTTAAAATAGAGGAAGCACTGACTCTATCTGAAAGAGTTGATGAAATAAAAAGACTGCTTAACCAAATTGAAAAAAAACTTGGTTCTGTTAAAAAGGAAGAGGAAAAAATTGAAAAAGGAATTGAAACAAAAATTTAAAAAAAAAGAGATTATTGTTATTTGTCATAATATCCGCAGCGCGTATAATGTCGGCTCAATATTCAGGACGGCAGATGGCGCGGGCTTAGATAAAATAATTTTAGGCGGTTATTCTGCTTCGCCACCCCACCCGCAAATTACTAAAACCGCCCTAGGCGCGGAAAAAAATGTGCCGTCGGAGAAAGTTGCGGCAGTTTGGCGGGAAATAGACAAACTGAAAAAAGAGGGATATTATATTATCGGACTGGAAAAAATAAAAGGGTTTAAATCGGAAAATATTTTCCGATTTAAACCGAGATTACCTTTAGTTTTGATTCTGGGCAATGAAGTGCGCGGTTTATCAAAGGATATTCTAAAACGCTGTGATGAGATAATCTATATTCCGATGGTTGGCCAAAAGGAATCATTGAATGTGGCGGTAGCTTTTGGAATCGCTATATATCAAATCAAAAACGCAAAATAATGCTATAAATTTTTAAATATTTAATTAAAATGGGTAAAATAAAAAAATTAAGAGAGCAGAAAAAAATAGAAGCGCAAACGATGAATGAGCAGAAAGTTGAGAAAAAAAAGAAATTCGTAAAATATGCCGCGTTCATCATGGGTGGTATAATAATTTTATCTTATGCCGGCTATGAAATTTTTGGCGGCCAAAAAGACAACGCGCCGGCAACCAGCGTTTCGGCTTCGCCGAGCGCCAGCGCCCAGCCGAGCAACCTATTTGGCGCAACACCAACGCCCCCTTCTAATAACTTTGTTTTACCCGATAAATATAAACAAAAAGCTATGGCCACAATTGAAACCGAACGAGGCATTATTAAATTAGAATTATTGCCGGCCGCCGCGCCCAAAACCGTCGCTAATTTTATTAATTTAAGCGAGCAGGGATTTTATGACGGTTTGAAATTCCATCGGGTCGTGCCGGGATTTGTTATTCAAGGCGGCGATCCGCAGGGCACCGGTTCGGGTGGGCCTGGTTATAATTTTGAAGACGAAATAAATCCTTGGAGTTTAGGATTAAGCGATGAAGCTATCAAACAATACGAAGCACAGGGTTATCGGTATGATAAAAACTTAACTTCGTATAAAATGGAAGCAGGCGTTTTGGCGATGGCTAATGCTGGACCGAATACCAACGGCAGCCAATTTTTTATCGTGACAGACGCGCCTCAGCCGCATCTAGACGGCAAGCATACGGTTTTTGGCCGGGTGGTGGCCGGTATGGACGTGGTGAAAAAAATCCAGCAAGGTGATATAATGAAAAAAGTAACCATAAGTAATTAATAATGCCTCGGCGCAAACAAATTAAGCCGCAAAAGAAGACCCATTGTATGAAGCGTCAGAAGGGCGGCAAGTTCGCAGACATGCAAAATATTTTTCGGTGCATCCGGCAAGACATGGCGAGAAAAGCCAAGAAAAAAGTCAAGGCGGGTTATAAGTTTAGCGGAGATTAATAACATACAGCATATAGCGAATAGCTTATAGCTAATTAATGATTTAATTTTCTATTCGCTATTAGCTATTTGCCATTGGCCAAAAAAATGAGCAAGGTTGTTTTCGATATTGAAACAGTTGGAATCGATAGCGCTGATTTAGATATGGATCTCCAGAATTATTTTTTTAAAAAAGAAGACGAAAAAGAAGAAGTTATAGAAAAATTTGCCCTCTGGCCCTTCACTAGCCAAATTGTTGCCTTATCAATGCTTAATCCGGAAACCGGCAAAGGCAAAACATATTTTCAAGCACCAGCGCAGTCCCGTACCGAACAAAGTTCTGGTTCGGAGCAGGCGCCCAGTGAAGAAATAAAACCAGTTATTGAAGACGGTATGGAATATCAGGCGATGGCGGAAAAAGAAATTTTAGAAAATTTTTGGCGCGATATAAAAAATTATCGTCAATTTATCACTTTTAACGGCCGCTTATTTGATTGTCCGTACATTATGTTGCGTTCGGCGGTTTTAAAAGTCCGGCCGACAAAAAATTTAATGCCGCCGCGTTATAACGCGACCGAGCACGTTGACTTGCTGGAACAATTGACCTTCTATGGCGCTTTTCGTAAATTTTCGTTAAACTGTTATTGTAAGGCAATGAAGCTAAAAAGCTGCAAAACCGATGGCATGGACGGCAGTAAAGTGGGACAGTATTTCAAGGAAAAACGTTATCAAGAGATAGCGCGTTATTGCGCGGCTGATACGCGCGCCACGGCCGAATTATTTGAACAATGGGAAAAATATGTTAAGATATAAAAATCTATGGGCAAGATTTATTTTAAGTGGGGATTGGCGGCGGTGATTATTGCTCAAATTATCAGTATCTTTTATTTAATGAATGTTTATGATAAATTCGTCTCTAACCCGGATAATTATTATAAAAATATTTTAGCTTCAAAAGATAATCAGTAGAGGGTAAAAGCCCTATAAAATTATAAATATATGACTGATAAAAAAATTATTGTTACGGCTGTAATCCTGGCTTCTATATTGATTGCCGGCGGTTGGTATTATTCTAAAAAAAACCCGCCCGTTGCCTCTATTACAGATTCGGCGGCTGACCAAATAAAAAGCTGGGAGGCGGGAATTACTTATGGCAATCCGTCGGCTCCCCTAACGGTTGAAGAATATACTAACTTTTTATGTCCAGCTTGCGCTACGGCGGCCGCAAATATTTTGCCGCAATTAGAAGAGGATTATGTTAAATCCGGCCGGGTAAAAATTGTCTTTTTTATCTATCCGCCTTTTGAATTGAGCCGGGCCGCGCTTTGCGCCCAAGAGCAGGAGAAATTTATCCAGTATCATGATTATTTATTTTCGCACCAAAAACAGATAACCGAGGAAAAGGATATAAAGGATTTTGCGGTGAACGCCGGTCTGGATGAAGTCAAGTTTAACGAATGTTATGACTCTGACAAATTTAATGATTTAATTGATAAGTGGTATAAAGAAGGGCAAAAGCGGGGGATTGATTCCACGCCGACATTTATTATTGGCGGACAAAAGATTATCGGCGCCCAGCCATACGCGGAAATAAAGAAAGTCATTGATGAGAAATTAAGCCAATTATAATAAATTTTTTGATAATCTAAAGTTTTTTTTCAACCCCTCGCTTGATTCTCAGGTGAGGGGTTGACTATTTATTAGTTTATTATTATAATATATAATAATCTATGGCTTTATCCAGAGAAAAAAGAAAAGAGATATTCGGGTCCGCGCCTTGGGCGTTATTTTGGAATTTAGTGATTAGCGGCGGCGCGCTGGCCGCAAGCGCTATTATGGGCGGACCGAAAATTTATATTGACCCAACGGCGGCATTGGCCGCTGGCGGGATTTTTTTTCTTGGTTATTATTTTTTAACTTGGTGGAGCATTCTAACTTTATCCAGTAATCGTTTCTTCGCTAATTTATCAGTTAGTGGACCATACCAATATGTCCGCCATCCGATGTATAGCGCTATTATTTGGCTTTTAAATCCGGCTATCGCGGTTTATTTCCGTTCTTGGCTAATGTTAGCAGTTATTATTCCAATTTATTTTGTTTGGCGTTGGGCGGCAAAAAAAGAAGACCGGGGC
>CAZNNV010000035.1:0-420 GCA_964574515.1 uncultured Candidatus Saccharibacteria bacterium | reverse complement strand
TTGGCCGCTTTTTCCCAATCTGTGGCGGCTGAACAGAATGTTATTCAGCAGTTGGTCTGGTTTAATAATATTTTTAATTATTTTTATCAGCTTGAATTTCCCGGCTGAATATTTGCGCTGGGTGGCATGGGACAAGGATAATCAAATAACTTATAATGAAATATCGGATAAAAAAAATAATTTATTGAATACCGAGGCACTGCCAATCGGCCAAGACGGCACGGCATCGCAAATTGGTTTGCCGATTTCCCCAAACTACAGCGCTGAAAGCAATTCAATTATTATTAGTAAGCTTAACTTGAAGGCGCCATTGGTTTTTGCCAGCGGCACAACCCAAGAAGAGCTGAATGCGGCATTAAACCAAGGGGTGATTTTTTATCCGGGTAGTGCTTTGCCTGGCGCCAACGGCGAAGTTTTTTT
>CAZNNV010000034.1:4640-7650 GCA_964574515.1 uncultured Candidatus Saccharibacteria bacterium | reverse complement strand
TGATACTTGTCATTTTCATAAATAATTTCCCTTATCCCCTTCTGAATTAAAATCTTGGCACATTCGTTGCACGGATATAATGTGCAATATGTCTTGGCGCCTTTTGTACCATCAGCTGTGTTTAAAACCGCGTTAGCTTCAGCATGAACCACGTAGGCATATTTTTTATCGCAAAAGTCACCCTCCCGATCCCAAGGGAGTTTTTCATCAGCGCAACCCCGCGGAAAACCATTATACCCCAAGCCAATAATAATATTGTCCTGGTTGACGATGCAAGCGCCATTTTGAGTGCTGGGATCTTTTGAACGCTGGGCAATGACCCGGCATATCTGCATAAACGCTTCATCCCAACTAAAATAATCTTTTCGTTTGCTAATTTTCATTTTAGTATTTTAAACTTTTATAAATTGGAAACTCTTTGCAAAGCGCCAAAACCTCTTTTTTAATCTGTGTTAAAACACGATTTTTGGCGATTTCGCCTTTAAATTTTTTCAAATACGCTGCCCGGTCGTCTTTGTTTTCCGGGAACATATATTTCTCTATTTCTTTCACCACCCGGACAATCAATCCGGCGATTTGTTTCATTTCTTTTTCTTTCATGCCGCGCGTCGTGACAAACGGTGTTCCCAATCGCACGCCGCTGGGATAAAAAGGAGAAGACAAATCAGCGGGAATCGTATTTTTATTAAGCGTGATACCTGCCTGTTCCAGGGCCTGTTGCAAAAAAAATCCGCGCCCTTTACCACAATCAATCAGCATCAAATGGTTATCGGTGCCGCCGCTTACCAATTTCAATCCGCCAGCTATCAATTCTTTGGCCAATGCCTTAGCATTTCTCACCACCTGCTTGCCCCAGACTTTGAATTGAGGCTTCATTGCCTCACCTAGGGCTACCGCGATGCCGGCCGTTTGATGATCGTGCGGTCCACCCTGCAAACCCGGGAATACCGCTTGGTCAATTTTTTTGGCTAAATCCGGATCTTTTTTCAAACCCTTCGCAGTCACCATAATCATCGCCCCCCGAGGACCACGTAAAGTTTTATGAGTCGTCGTAGTGATGATATGCGCATATTCTACCGGACTCTTATGCGCACCGGCAATGATTAATCCGCTAATATGCGAAGTATCGGCAGCCAAATACGCACCGACTCTATCGGCAATTTTACCAAGTTGTTCAAAAGGAAATTCACGCACATAGGCCGTGGCGCCGATCCAAATTAACTTGGGTTTGTGCTCAATCGCCATTCTTTCGATTTCCTCGATATCAAGATAACCGTCGCTTTTAACATGGTATTGCACAGGATTATAAAACATCGCCGTGGCGCTTGCTTTCCAGCCATGAGTTAAATGGCCGCCGTCGGGCAAACTCTGCCCCATAACAGTGTCGCCCGGCTTGCAAACTGCAATATAAACCGCTAAATTAGCGGGGCTGCCAGAATACGGCTGAACGTTAACATGCGGCACCTTAAAAAGTTTTTTGGCCCGCTCAATCGCCAAGTTCTCCACCTGGTCAACATTGATTTGCCCGCCGTAATATCTTTTTCCTGGATAACCCTCGCTGTATTTATTCATCAACACTGACCCAAGTGCTTCCATTACCGATTCGGACGCGATACTTTCGGAGGGAATCAACTGTAATTCATCTTGCTGCCTTTTAATTTCACTAACAATAAGTTTATATATTTTTGAATCTGTTTTTTTTAAATTCTTCATTTTAATGTTATTCCGTAAAAAAACAGGAATCTGACAATAATTATCGTCAGATTCCGGTTGGAGGCCGGAATTTTATAAATCTACAGAAATTGAAGAATTAGAATTATAACATTTTAGAAAAATTCACTTTTTATAATTTTTTAATAATTTATTCAAAACCTCAAATTCTCTCTTAACCAGGCCTCTGGCTTTGGGCAAAAGACCGAGATCATCCCAGTCCCTTTCCAATTTTGCCAAATCTTCCGCTACCATTTGCTCTAAAGTCTTTTCTGGATGAAATTTAAAATAGGTTAAATAAAAAATACTGGTAAAATGCGATAAAGTATCGGCTACGGCCACTATTTTTTCTTCTAAAGTCCCTGCTCGATAGGGCGCCGTGTTCCGGTGGCATAAAATACAATTAATAATTGCCCTGACTTCTTTTTCTTCCAACTTATATTTTTTTAAAATCTCTTCTGCTTGCCGAGCACTGATTATATGATGGTTCTTTTTGACAGCGATAATTTCGTCGCCGTTTCTCGCCGGATAATGAGCATTGTCATGTAACCAACAGGCAATTATCACGATTTTTTTATCAGCTTTGGGATAAAGGGTTAAAAGTTTCTCCGCCTCGCACACCATCTCGGTCTGGTGCATTTTATAAAACCACATCCACCCATTCTTTTTCGCCAACCTAATAATATATTCCTGTGCTTCTTTGATTATTTCCTTATAGGTTTTATCCGTCATTTATTTTTTATAAGCACTTAGAGCTTACTTTATTTTAAGTCATACAGAATTCTTTGTCAAAAACATAAAAGCCCCCTGACGGAGGCTTTTATTAAGCATTAAATTATTCTACCTTTATCCCCATACTCCGCGCCGTGCCTTCAATTATTTTCATTGCCTGCTCTTCATCATTAGCGTTCAAATCCGACATCTTTGTTTTGGCAATTTCGCGAACTTGGTCTTTGGTCACTTTACCGACTTTCTCTTTCAGCGGATTAGCCGCACCCTTGGCCACGCCGGCAGCTTTTCGCAGCAAATCAGCCGCTGGCGGAGTTTTAAAGACCAAATCAAAAGTCCGGTCTTCATAAACCGTAATTTCCACCGGAATAATACTGCCGATTTTATCCCGCGTGCCATCGTTAAATTTACTGACAAATTCTGCTAAATTCAAGCCGTGCTGACCGAGCGCCGGACCAACCGGCGGTGCCGGCGTCGCCTGCCCGGCGGGAAGCTGTAATTTTAATTTTGTTTTGATTGGTTTTGCCATTTTTTTATAGTTTTTTAATTTGTAAAAAATCCAATTCCACCG
>CAZNNV010000034.1:0-4630 GCA_964574515.1 uncultured Candidatus Saccharibacteria bacterium | reverse complement strand
CGATTTTTCTTGTAATTACTGGGACAATAAAAAATCCAAATAATGAAACTAAAACTTTTACCCTACCCCGATCCTCGTCCACTTCTGCCACTTTGCCGTCGGTTTCTTTGAACGGCCCATCGGTAATCTTAACTGAATCGCCAATCGCCACATCAATTTTATATTTCGGCTCTTCCACGCCCATTCGCTTTTGCAAATTCTTTATCTCTTCCTGCGCTACCGGCGTCGGCGTCGTGCCCGAACCGACAAAACCTGTCACTCGCGGCGTATTGCGCACCACATACCAAGAATCATCAGTCACCACCATTTCCACCAACACATAACCCGGATAAACTTTTTCTTCCACAACTTTTCTTTTGCCCGCCCTGATTTTTATCTTTTTTTCCGTCGGCACCAAAACATTAAATATTTTGTCCTCCATGCCCATGGATTCAATGCGCTGCTTCAAATTGCGCGCCACGGCTTCTTCATATCCGGAATAAGTGTGGAGCACATACCAATTGCGCCCCCGAGAGACCTGTTTTGGCATACCTTTAAATTACGAACTTATTTAATATTAAAACGAAAATATAATCCAACGCGCCGAGCAAAATCGCCACGCTCAAAGATATGCCGATAACCAGCATCGTATGTTTTATCGTTTCCTGGCGCGTGGGCCAGGTAACCTTTTTTAGCTCTTGCTTGGCTTCTTGTAAAAATCTGATTATTCTAGAAAACATATTGGTATTTTAAAACCCCCGACGGGGGTTTATTTATCTTAAACCCATTATATCTTTTTATGGTTAGATGTCAAGATTCTGTATAATAATGTTCGTTTCTGGGCTAATAAAGGAAACAACTAAGAGCATAACCGGAGTTTATTCCAAAGCCGTTATGACACCAAGGAACGAGCGATGGCGTCATAACATCAGGAATATACGAAGTTTTGCGGAGTGAAACGGATTAAAATTTTAGGGAGGGGTGAGCCGAGCCCCGAACCATATATGCTATTTTATCTGCCCCGACGACCGTAGGGAGAAGAACGCAACGGGGCGCGACTGAAAAGAGCGAGTTCAAAAAATATTTTTCGTTCTTACTCAATTATAATCGGCTTTCCTAATTTCTTATAAATTTAATATTAACTTTCCAGATTAATAATTTTGAAAATAATGATTTAAAACCATTTTTTTTATAACTTAAATAGACTGATACAAAACTCGATATCGAAGGTCCTGCGCACATTGCCATAATCAATAGCGACATTGATTCAATAGACAGCTCTGTTTTCCCCAAAATGCCATCAATTCCAATAATTGGTAAAAGGCAAAGCCATGAAATTATACATGTCAATGCAAAGTAAAAAATTACAGAATTATTTCTAATAAGATTTTTTGTAGTTGTTTTTTCAACTTGATATTTTATTTAAAAAGAGACGCGACAAATGTCGACGGCGGGTTGCATAAATCGCAGCAACCAAGATACATAAAGCTATGCCAAGTACTAAATTCCATGTAAAAGCAATTTTCCCTGTTACCGATGGCTGGAAAACTAGAGTACTAGCAGAGAGAAAAGCATGCATAAGCATTATGATGGGTAAGTTTCCTGTCCGATCATAAACTAATACTAAAAGTATTCTGTATGCCGGAAGTGCTAACAGATAAAAAGCAAGGAAGCTTGCAACAAACATCGTCCATGAATCCGCGCCGCGCATATAATTGCTTGCCCAAAAAGCGATCATAAAATGCCATATACCCCAAAGAATACCGACTATGAACCCTGTAGATAAAATGCTATATCGCTTTCGTAGTTGTGGTACCACAAAACCTGTCCAGCCTGTTTCCTCAAGTAACCCGCCTCCGATTAATCCCCAACCAACGCCAAATATAATTAAACCAAGTGCATCTTTCGTTATTACGATTCCCGGGAGAAATTCTTGATTAAAAAGTGAAAGCCCGAAGAGTACTATAGCTACGAGAAGTGGTCCTGTCAAAACCGCTAAAGCATACCAGCGTGCTCCAACTCGCCATCGCAATAACCGCGACAGTAGCCTGCGAAGACCTTCTTTACCGTCAATAAAGAAATTCATAAAAATACCGGAAACGAAGGGGCCGGCAAAAATAATAATAAGCGCGGAGAAAAATAACTTCTCAGCTTGTTCTTTGGTACCCGGTATGTTGCCGGGTCCGCCAATAAGTATAATTATACCACCCCACGATATGGTAAATACTAGAAGGTAATAAGATAAAACTGGATATCGTCTGATAAAGTTTTTCATATTATTTCTCCCACAACTCTTTTATGGCTTTCAAAATTGGATCTAAATATTTTCGATTTACGTGATCTTGAACACCTTCCATTCTTCTTTTTCTTTCTTCCGGATCTTTGAACTTTACCATCATTACAATTTTTAACACCAGTCTATCAAAAAATTTAGCACGAGATATATCAACCCTTCCGCCAACTGGAAAATAATGAATTATATTTCTCATACTTTCATCAGGAAATGCCGCAACAAAACCACGTTGACGCTCTTGCTCTTCTGGCATAGAGCCACCGGTAGAATACAATATTACTTTCTTCCCTTGGATATCAGGCCAATGTTTTTTTATCCATGAGGCAATGGTTGGCTTTCCGGCACGAAACCAACCCCCAAAAATAACCATCTCCGCATTCTTCAAATCAACTAATACCTCTGGATCGTTGGCATCAACAGCCTTAAAATAAGTGTCTTCACTGAGCCAATCCGCATATTGCTTAGTACTACCGTATTTACTCATATAAATAATGATTCCTTTTTTCATATTTTTTCTCCTTATAAATTATAAGTTGTAATTAATAATAAAGCTTCCTTTCGTATATGAATATTTTTCTGAAACAAAGCGAAAGAAAATTATAACGTTTGCAGCTATGCGAAGTCGCCCTATATGTCGTTAATTCCGCTACGTTGGGCGTCAGCACGGATGCTAGTAGGGCTTTTATATTTTCTTCCCAATATAAAATACATACCCATAATAATCTTTATATTTATCATAAAGCAAGGCATGATGTTTTTCGTATTTTATAAATTCTTCGGCCGATTTATTACCTTTGTATTTATCCAAAAATGCTTTTTGTGCTGTTATTCCTGGTTTAAAGAAATTTTCAGTCCAGCAAATCTCAGGTAATATGAATGATGCCGTCACAACATAGCCTGCTTTTTGCATTTGAGCAATTTTATTTGAAATGGTGTCTATTTCAGGATATGCTTTATTCCAAAAATCAAATATTTCTTTTGGTCGTTTTTCTGTAAACCACGATGCTTCAGTAACAGCAACATAGCCACCTTTTTTCAAAAACTTATTCCAATAATTAATACCTTTTTCAAAACCAATATTATATATTGCTCCTTCGCTCCAAATAATGTCTAATTCATTTAATTGAAAATCAAGCCTATCTATTGAACCAATAACGCCTTTAACTCTGCTTTGAAGATTCAATTTTTGTGCATTGTCATTTAGTTTGTTGATAAAACCAGGAAATAAATCAATGGCTGTAATATTCCATGGAGTGTTTTGAGCCAAAACTATAGTTTGACCTCCAGTACCACAACCAAGATCAACAATTTTTGATTTTTCGTGTATATTATCAATAAAGCTTAATGCTTTTATTGTTGCTTCCTGGCTCCCTGGACCTTGACGATCCATACTGGAAAAATATTCGCAAATTAATGCAATATCAAAATCGTGAATATTATGCTCTTTATCACTCATTTTGTGTTCCTCCAATATAATTTATTATTTTATACAATATACTCCTTACTGTGATATGGATGTCGCCGTTATAATTCCTTCCGAAATATTAGAAATCAATAGCGCACAACGGCTTCGGAATAAGCGAAGTGGCCGAAGGCGCGACATTTTTGTCGCGGCGAAAGGGCATTTCGCGTATTCCGTGTTATACGATATCGCGAGACCGAGCGAGAGCGAGGACAAGCGACGAAGCAGAACCGGAATTATTTCCGAAGCCGTTGTGCCGAAAAGGAGCGAGCCCGCCTGTGAAGGCAGAGTGAGCGATTTCGGCATAACTCGTTTATATGCGAAGTGATTTCGTATAAGATACACAATATTGCTAATTTTAGAAATAAGCTTTCTATATGTCAATATTCTGCACTTTCTTAGCCCTGTTAAAATAAATTTTACGGGATAAACTCATATATCTAAATTTTGTACTTTTTTCGCGTGTGTCTGAATAAACCGGCGGCGCGGAGCGACCTCGTCACCCATTAAGACATCGAATACTTTGGCTGCTTCTTTAGCATCAGCTACCATCACCTGCTTCATCACCCGATGCTCCGGATCCATCGTCGTTTCCCAGAGCTGCCCAGGATTCATTTCGCCGAGACCTTTATAGCGCTGAATGCTGACACCGGCGATTTTTTCCTCTCCTGCCGGCGCTTCTTCACTTTCTTGAATTTTATCAGCCTTTGCGGTTTTACCCTTAGCTATATCTTTCTCGTCTTTTAATTTTTTAAATTCAGCAATAATTTCTTCTTTTTCCGCATCATTAAAAGCATAGCGGACATTTTTACCCTTGGCGATACGATAAAGCGGCGGCTGGGCAATATAGATATGGCCGGCCTCGATCAACGCATAAAAATAACGGAAAAAAAGCG
>CAZNNV010000033.1:0-7688 GCA_964574515.1 uncultured Candidatus Saccharibacteria bacterium | reverse complement strand
GCCGAATCAAAGGGTTTGATTTTATTTTCTACGCCTTTTGACGCCACGGCTGTTGATTTTTTAGAAAAGATGCGCGTGCCGCTTTATAAAGTTGCTTCTTTTGAAGTTGTTGATATTCCGCTGTTAGAAAAAATCGGCCAGACAAAAAAACCGGTGATGATGGCGCGCGGCATGGCCAGCGAGCAAGAAATTGCTTTGGCCATAAAAACATTAAAAAAATTCGGCGCGCCCCAGGTCAGTATCTTGCATTGTTTGAGTGCCTATCCGGCTAAAGTGGCGGAGATGGATTTAAGGACTATTCCGGCGCTGGCTGAAAAATTTAAATTGGTTACGGGTTTATCGGACCATTCTTTAGGGCAGAATGCCAGTATTGCGGCTGTCAGTCTTGGCGCCATGATTATCGAAAAACATTTGATTTTAGACCGCCGGGAAGGCGGTCCGGATGCTGCTTTTTCGCTTGAGCCGGAAGAATTCGGCGATTTAGTCAAATCAATTCGGGAGGTTGAAGCGGCCTTAGGAAAGGTAAATTTAAAAATCAGCGCCAGCGAAAAGGAGAATGTTCAGTTCAGAAAATCGCTTTTTGCGGTTCAGGATATCAGAAAAGGGGAAAAATTGACAAAAAATAACATACGGTCCATCCGGCCCGGTTACGGCTTGGCGCCGAAGCATTACAGAAGTATTCTGGGCAGAATTGCTGCCCGGGATATTAAAAAAGGCACGCCATTAAAATGGAATTTAACCGGGTAATTTTTTATGATTTCAAAAAAAATAAAAGTGAATAAAAAAAACATTACGCCCGTTAGCGATGGTTTTGTGGCGCGCTCGGCAAAAAGAAGCGATGCCCAAAGCGTTTGGGAAGTCAGAAATCATCCGGCCAGCCGGGCTGTTTCCCACCAGACACAAGAGATTTCTTTAGCCGACCATAAAAAATGGTTTGCTAAAAAATATTTCAGCGGGCAGGATAATCATTGTTTTGTTTTGGATAGAAAGGGGCGAGCCGTCGGTTATTGCCGATTTGATTGGTCAAACAATGAGAAGGGCTACATTATTTCTATTGCTTTGGCGCCTCTTTATCAAGGGCGGGGATTGGGTAGCCGGTTTTTAGCCGCGGCACTAGGAAGGATAAAAACTGATAAAGATATTCTGGCCGAAGTGCTGAAGCAGAATGATAATTCGGCGAAGTTGTTTGAAAAAAATAATTTTAAAATTTATAAACAAGACAAAATAAAAATTTGTTATAAATATGCCGGCATCGGTTTAGAGGCGGCCAACGGGAAAAAGAAAATTGTTCTGATTTGTTTTTATGATAAAATTTGTTTAAGCCTTAAGGCCCTTTCCGCCAAATTAAAAGAAGCGGGACACGAAACGCACATTATTTATTTTAAGGATGATCGGGCTTTAGCGATTGATAAATTTAAAAAAAATTCCATTCAATACCAAATGCTCTGGTTGGATCAGTTTTGGGGTTGCGGGCAAGATGTTAATATTATCAGCGCCAAAGAATGGCGGCTTTTAACCTCGCTGGTGGCCAAGATTAAACCGGATGTGATCGGCGTGAGCGTGCGTTCCGTGCATAAAAAGCTGGCTAACGAGACGGCTAAAAAATTACGCCGTATCGCGCCCCAGGCCACTTTTTTGGCCGGCGGTTATGGTCCGATGCTGGAATTAAAAGATTATTTAAAAGATTTTGATTACGCTTGTGTCGGTGAGGGTGATGATGTGATCGTGTCTTTTATTGAAGCGGCTGATCCCAAAAAAATTCCCAATATTGCTTATTTAAAAAACGGCCAAATTATCTTTAATGAAATTTTACCACCGGCGGATTTGGATAAACTGCCTTTTCCGGATTGGCATTTTGACAATAAGTATTTAATTGATAATAACGAAATTAAAACCGGCAACTCTTTTTATGACAGCCAAACCTATATTATTTTCTGCGGCCGAGGTTGTCCGTCAAGTTGCACTTATTGCATGGCTTGCCATTGGCATTCAATGCTTAAGCCTTATGATGCTAATTTCCCGAAATTCCGCGTTTGTTCTCCCGAGCGGGCGATCAAGGAGCTGCTCTACGCCAAAAAACATTTTAATATTAAATACGCGATTTTAAAAGACGATATTTTCGGTCTGGATGAAAAGTGGCTGTTTAAATTTATGGATCTTTATGACAAAAAAATCGGTTTAGAATTCAGCTGTTTGCTGGACGAACGGTTTACTACTGAAAAGAAATTAAAACGCCTCTATCGGTCTGGTTTGCGTAAAAGTGTTGTCGGCATCCAATCGGCTAATGAAGAAATAAGAAAGCGGGTTTTTACCCGTTATATCAGCGATGATCGCGTGGTGGCTTATGCCAGGATGCTGGAAAACCACGGCTTGCAAATAAGGTATGACATTATTGGTTGGAATATTTTTGAAAACCGCGAGACTTTGCGGGCGGGTATGGATTTTCTGAAACGTTTGCCGAAAAGTTTAGATACCTGCGCTTTTGAGTTAAAAATGTTTCCGGGCAGTGATATTTTAAAAAAGTTTCAGTCAGAAAAACCCAAAGCCTTATCCCGCGATGAATATACCTTTTGGGCGGTTATCCATCAGATGGTTTTATTTTCGCCGGAGACCGAAAAGATTGCTTTTGATTTAGTTGAAAAGCCGCCCTATGATGCAAAAAAAGCGTTGCGTCTTTTCCGCCGGCAGATTCAGGAACGCTCGGCCAAAATGAAGGTTATTGCCATCAACGATATCGAAAAAAATTGCCGTATTATGAATGATCGGGTGGCGCTGAGAGAAACCAGAGAACCCGGCATTACCAGTTCGGAGATGAATCGTTTAATGAGCGGTATGTCGGCTAAGAAATTTATTAAGCAAGGTACGGTTTTAAAATGGGAATATCTGCAAAGTTCTTACGGCGGCATTCGCGGTCGGGGATCAAATAAGTAGAATAAAAGATTTTTATGAAAAAAGAAAAATTAGCTCTGTTGGGCGGGCAGCCGATTCTGAAAAAAACACTGGCTCTATATAATTCTTTGGGCCAAGAGGAAAAACAGGCGGTGGCTCGGGTGATGGATAAAAAAATAATTTCTGATTTTATCGGTCGGGCCGGCGATAAATTTTTAGGCGGGGAGCAGGTCAGAAAATTCGAAGCGGCTATGGCGCAATATTTAAAAGTAAAATACGCGGTCAGCTTTAATTCCGCGACCACGGCGCTTCAAGCGGCGGTGGCGGCGCTGGGTTTGGGGCCGGGTGACGAGGTTATCACTTCGCCGTTTACGATGAGCGCGACCGCCAGTGCTATTTTATTGAATAATGCTTTGCCGGTTTTTGCCGATATTGATCCGGATAATTTTTGTCTGGATGCGGCTTCGGTTGAAAAAAATATTACGCCACGCACCAAAGCGATTTTAACGGTTAATATTTTTGGCGGCGCGTCGGATTTTGATAAGCTTTTAGCAGTGGCGCGGCGGCATAATTTGCCCGTGATAGAAGACAACGCGCAGGCCATCGGCGCTAAATATAAAAATAAATTTTTAGGTACAATCGGCGACGCTGGGGTTTTTAGTTTTAATGTCCATAGTGAACCTCTTTAATAATTGTTTGTTTTAATAACCATAAGCACCTACAATGCGGCGAGGGCGGAGTTTTGGTGACCAATAATAAGAAAATCGCTTGGCGGGCGCAATTAGTGAGAAACCACGGAGAAGTGATTATGGATGATCTTAAAGAGCAGGGGGTTTATGAACCGATTGTCGGCAGTAATTATCGGTTAAACGAATTACTCGCGGCCGTGGCAGTGGAACAGCTGAAAAAGATAGAAAAATTAAACAAGCCGCGCTTGGCGTTGGCGAATTATTTAAGCTTGCGGTTAAAGAAGTTTGGCTGGTTGGCGCCGGTAAAAGTTTTAAAAAATTCGACCCATGTTTATTATGTTTATCCGTTTAAATTTTTTGCCCAGCGAGCCGGCTTTAGCCGGGCGGTTTTTGCCGCCGCAATGGCGGCCGAGGGTTTTCCGTTGAATGAGGGGTATGTCAAACCGCTTTATCTGATGCCGCTTTACCAGAAAAAAGAAGTTTATTCGCGAAGCCGCTTCCCGTTTGTTTCCCGAGAATATTCATTAGCCATAAATTATCGCCGGGGTATTTGTCCGGTTGCCGAACGGCTTTATGAGAAAGAATTATTATTAACCACTATTTGCCGGCCGCCGCTGACCAAAAAAGAGATGGATTTATTTATTGGTGCCATAGAGAAAATATTTACCAATCGAGAGGAGCTGATTAATTATGAAAAGAGAAAAAAATAAAATTAAACCCATAGGCAAAATTTTATTCGCCGCGCAGGATCCGGGCGGATTTAATTCTTTGGCGCCGGTGATTAAAAAAATTGTCCGGTTGGGTTTCAGCTATAAAGTTTTTTTAGCCGAGGGGTCGCTTCGTTTTGCCGAAAAAACGGGAATAGATTTTATTGATTGTTCATTTTTGACGCTGGATAAAATTATCAAAAAAGTCGATGAATTCGCACCCGATATTGTCGTTGTGGCCACCAGCGATGGTTTATGCCTGGAAAAAAATATTGTGGCTTGGGCAAAAAAACGGGCTATCTTTTCTGTCGCCTTGATTGATTTTTGGTCCAGGCACAATGCCCGTTTTTCTAATCCGAAAACGAGCGACCATGCTTATATTCCTGATATTATTTGTGTTGTTGACGCCTATATGAAAAAACAAATTATTGCCGAGGGCGTAGCGGCTAATAAGGTCAAAATTACCGGTAACCCTTTTTTTGAGAGCTTTGGTTTGGTAAAAAAGAATAACGGCCATTATATTCTTTTTGCTTCACAGCCATTTTCAGAAGCTCGTTTTAGATTTCGCGAGATAGCTAATCTGCCGATTTTTAACGAAGTAGAAATTTTTGCTGACATTGTTAAAATTTTAGAGGAAAAGAATATTCGCCTGCCCATCTTGATTGGTTTTCATCCTTATAGCAAGAATCGGAATAAATATAATAAAATTATAAAAAAATCAAAAATAAAAATTATTGCTTCAGGTAAAGAAACGGAAAAATTAATAGACCAGGCGGATTTAGTTATTGGCATTAATACGGTTATTTTATTTCAGGCCGCCATGATGGGCAAAAAAGTCATCAGTTATCAGCCAGGAATTAAGCCAAAGGAAGATCCGCTTTTTAGCAATCGGCTGGGACTTTCTTTGCCGGCCTATGGTTTTAAAAAATTAAAACAGCGGCTGGAGGAAGTTTTTGGACAACGCCAGCCATTAAAAAAGCTGGCAAAAATCAGAGGCCAATATGTTTTTAGCCGGGCGACTGATAATGTTTTAGGAATAATAAATAAATCATTAGCTAAAGCATTAAAAAAATGAAAAACATTGCGGCTATTATTCAGGCGCGTGTCGGTTCAACGCGCTTGCCAAATAAAATATTTCTGGATTTGAAAGGGCGGCCGGTTTTAGCCAGGGTTATTTTGCGCTTGCAGCAGTCAAAATATATTAATAAGATTATTATTGCTTCGCCCGATACGCCGCAAAATGATATAATTCATAAGTTCGTAAAAGAAAATTTTCCGGCTGTCGGTGTTTGCCGCGGTTCGGAAAATGACGTGCTGGACCGGTATTTTAAGGCGGCTCAAGAATCATCAGCCGATATTATCGTGCGCATAACCAGCGATTGCCCGCTGATTATGCCGAGTGTTGTTGACGGAGTTGTCGGCGAATTAATTATGAGAAAGGTTGATTATGCGGCCAATGTTTTGGGCCGGCGGACTTTTCCGCGGGGGCTGGACACGGAAGCTTTGACTTTTGCAACCTTGGAAAAAATCTGGCAGGAAGCCCGAGATTCGGCCGACCGCGAACATGTGACGCTTTATTTACGCCGGCATCCGGAAATTTTTTCTACCGTTAATTTAGAGAATGAACAAGATTGGTCCGCCTATCGTTTGACCTTGGATGAGCCGGAAGATTATGAAGCCATAAAAAAGATTTATGATTCATTGAATGACGCGGAATTGACGAATCTTAATAAAGTGGTCGATTTTTTAAAAGAACATCCGGAGGTTGTTAAAATTAACCGGGCGATTGAACAAAAAAATGCCAAATACTGATTTAAAAATTATTGCTGTTATTCAGGCGCGGATCGGTTCAAAGCGATTGCCGCAAAAAGCCTTAAAAAAGATTATGGGCAAGACGCTGATTGAGTGGATTTATTATCGGCTTAGATTTTGCCAAGAGCTTAACCAGATTATTCTAGCCACCGCTGATACGCCGGAGAATGATATTTTAGCCGGTCATGCCCAGGCAATTGATTTGGCAGTTTTCCGCGGCAGCGAACAGGATTTAATCAGCCGGCTGTTGGGCGCGGCCAAGGAATTTAACGCTGACGCTGTTGTTAGGATAACCGGCGACTGCCCGTTAGTCGATGTTCAATTAGTGGATAATTTAGCCGCGGTCTGGCGGGAAAAGCCTTCATTAGAATATGTGTGCAACATCTTCCCGCCGACATTTCCTGATGGTTTAGATATAGAAGTTATCTCCCGCGCAGCGCTGGAAAGATTGGATAGGGAGATAAAGGATGAATTGCACCGCGAATGGCTGACCACAAACTTTCTGGAAAATCCAACGCAGTTCAAAATTAAAAACATCAGCAGCGAAGATAATTTATCGCAATGGCGCCTGACGGTGGATTATCCGGAAGATTTTGAGCTGGCGGAGAAAATTTTTGAAAAATTGCATCAGCCGGGCCAAATTTTCGGCCTGAAAGAAATTTTAGCGCTTTTTAAAGAAGAGCCGGTCCTGCCGGCCATCAATGAAAAATGGGTGGATAAAGATATTTTGAAAAATATCCGCAGCGCAGAGTTTCATCAATTAAAAAATAATAATTAATTAATTTTAAATTATATGAAATTAGAATTTTTAACCAGCGAAAATTTATACTTGCGCCCTTACGAGCCGGAAGACGCCAAGCTGATTTTTGGTTGGTTTAACGATCCGGAAACAACTTATTATATGTTTACCGGACAAAAACCAAAAACATTAAAGCAAATAGAGGCTTTGATGCAAGAGGATACTCAAGCGGAGAAAAACGCTATTTTTATAGCGATAGAAAAAAAATCCAGCCAGCCCATCGGTTTGGTCGGCCTTTATGAAATTCATCAGACAGCCAAGAAAGCCGAGATGCGCATTATCATCGGCAATAGCGATTTCCGCGGCCGGGGTTATGGCACAGAGATGACGGAGATGATAAATTTTTATGGTTTTGACCGGTTGAACCTACACCGCATCTACTTGGGCGTGACAGCCGAAAATAAAGGCGGTGTCCATGCTTATGAAAAAGCCGGTTATGTCCGCGAGGGCTTGTTGAAAGACGATGTCTATCGCAACAGCCAATATTATGACGCGGTGCGCATGGCGATTTTACGAGATGATTATTATGAAAAATGGCATGCTAAACATCAAAAACTTTTCGGTATCCAAAAGAAAAAATGACGAAAATAAAAATGAAAAAATTTAAAGCTGCGGTCATTGGCTGTGGTAATATCGGTGCGGCGGCTGGTAATTATAATAAGGCTGTCCAACCGGCTACGCATGCCGGCGCTTATTTGGCGAATAAAAAAACCGAGCTGGTCGCTTTGGTGGAAAATAATAAAGAACACTGGCCGTGTTTGGAAAAGACCTGGCGCAATATAAAAATTTATC
>CAZNNV010000032.1:2491-7717 GCA_964574515.1 uncultured Candidatus Saccharibacteria bacterium | reverse complement strand
CAGGGCTTTTCATATCGCTATAAAAAATATTGGTTTAATAATCTTATCAGGTATTTTTTAAATTCCAGCTGTTCAGCGATACTATTATGGGTTTCAATGGCAATAATTTGGCTGAAGAGGAATTTCGGCAGAGTTTTTAAATAATCAAATTGCTTTAAATCGGTGATGCGGTGGACATCTTTATTTTTTTCATAGGAGTAGCCGCTAACATGATTACAGGCGAAATATTTATGGTGTTTTTGTTTGCTGAGCGTGTATAAAAATTCATCTGACCATTTTTCTTCCCCGGCCTTGAAATGCGCTAAATCGACACAAAAGCCGCCAATTTTTTCTACTTTGACAAAATCCGGCACCAGGCCGTCAAAATTCATTTCCAGAAAAAGATTTTTTTGGAAATCGCGCCATTTGTCCAAACAAGCAAAAGTATCTTCATGGATAGTCAGGCAGGGATTATTATATCGTGAACAGAGTAATTCCAATTCGTCACTATCCATTTCATTGCGGATATGGACCAGAGGGATTTTTTTAACGCATGATTTTTCCAGCGCTTTATAAACTTCCTGCCGTTCTGCTTTTTCGGGGATCTGTTCCAAAAACAAAGCGGCTTCGCTAATGCCGAGTTTTTCTATATCCGCCATTTTAACGCGCCAGTTATGGTCTTCGTGGTTAGTGATGCCGACAAAAATTATTTGGGAAAAATCCATTGTGTTTTTTTATTTAAAGTCAACCGGAATTTTCAACTCGTCAGCGTTTTCAGGCAGGCCGGAAGGATTGTCTTTTTCAAGCACGAGAAAGCCGCTTTGGGTCGCCGGCAGGGCAAACTCCAGTGTGACTTCAAAGGGCACAAAATTACTGGTCATCCAGTCCCCCTGAGCCTGGGCAGGCTTGATAGCTAATTGATTGCCGTTAGCGTCTAATAATTTGACCGGAAAGGAAGCTTCAAAAAACCAATTACCGCGGGCTTCCCCTTTGACTGTCAAGGGGCTTCTGACTAATGCATTGGGCCGGGGGGCATCAAGTTTGATAAGGTTTTGTTTTTCAAGCTCATTACCGATATCTTCAATAAAATTCCGGCCATCGGGCGTCTGGCATTGGCGCGGATAGCTTTCCATGATCGGATAGCCGGCGATTGTGCATTGTTTGAAATTAGCAATTTCGGAAGTTTGGCTTTGATTTTTTTGGTTCATTAAATACCAAAAGATAAAACCAGCTGATATTATCAGCAAGCTTAATATAATGATGACAGTTAATTTATTTTTTTTATTGTTCATAATTATTTGTTTAAATAAGTAATAGTTAATTGCAGAGTTGTTGCAAAACAAACCCATAAGAGATAAGGAATATTAGCATAAACAATCCAGCGCGTATGCGGCCAAATGGCGGCGAGCGCCCAAACCAGCGTGCCCAGAACTAATAGGATGTCCAGCGCGGCGAGATAATTGTTCTGCAGGCCGAATTGCAGGGGAGTGAAGGCAAAATTAAAAATTAGGTTAAGAATAAAAGGCAATAAGACAACAAAAGGAATTCTACCCTTAAAAAAGAGATAGCCGGCATAGCCGAAAGAGACAGCGATGATGGCATAAAGAATTGTCCAGACCGGCCCAAATAGCCAGCTCGGCGGCGCCCAGGATGGTTTAATTAATGTTTGGTACCAATTATAAGTATTCATTCTTTTTTTGCTTAGCGAAGGCAATATATCCTGCTAAAGAAGAACATATCGCCTGAGCGACAGCAATATTTTTTTTATTCTTTTTTCTTATCCAGTTTATCAAGTTTAAAAATCTTAACTCCGAAGTAAACCACCAGCGCGACAATAATAAAATCAATAGCCACGCTGATTAAGTCGCCATAAAGGATTTTAGCCGAGCCAAGACTAATGGCGGCGGTGCTTAATCCTTTGGTGGCGCCCAGCGTGAGGCCGATAAGCGGATTGATGATATCGGTGACCAGCGCGGTGACCACCTTAGAAATCGCGCCGCCGATGATGAAGCCGACGGCCAGGCCGACAACGCCCTGTTCGCGGATGAAATTTATGAATCCTTTCATATATTCAATTTATTAAAACTTTCTTATATTAATATCATATCATTTTGGCCGGCTGAGCGTAAATACTCCGACTGAGCCGAATTATTAATTTGACTGGTTGACTGTTATTTCGGTATGATTATTATATAAGCAGAGTTTAAATGTTTTTTATTATAATAAAATTTAATTTAAATACATGGCAATAAAAATTATTTACACGGTATTTTTATCTCTGATGGTCGCGCTTTTTGTCGGATTGGGGATCAGCGCTTTTTATCCCGGGCCTGCGACGCCGGACTATCCCATTGAATTGCAGTTAGCCGAAAAAGGTGCGAGTTGTCCAATCAGCGAAGAAACAAAGACAGCCCAGATTAAATTTGATAATGATAACAAAATCTTCATGGAAGCATTCAAAATCTATAATCGTAATGTTTCCATCATTGCTTTGGTAGCGGCTATTATTATTTTAATCTTAAGCTTAACGCTACTTTCTAAAATTAATATGATTGCCGACGGGATATTGCTGGGCGGGGTTTTTGCCGCCGCCTACAGCATTATTCGGGGCCTCATGAGTCAAGACACCCAATTTAGGTTTATTATCGTAGTGGTCGGCCTGGTTATTGCTTTAGTACTTGGTTATATTAAATTCATCCGGCCGAAAACGAGCTTTCTGAAAAAATAAGTATTTCGTTAAATAAAATATTTTTTCTAACTTAAAAAATCCCCTGTTATAGTAGGGGATTTTTAATTTATTCCGTAATATGCGGGCGCTTAACAAGGCCTGTCTTTCTGCCGAAGCACAAAGCGAGAAAACTAGGGCATTATTTGCTGAAAAATTCAAAAGCCCGATAAATCAAAAAGACCGGCCAAATCAGGGCTTTTAGGAATCCCAGCACGCCCATCCAAAATGTCGTCGCTTGGCCTATAAAATAAATGGCCGCGCCGATTAATCCCAGGCCATAAATAGCATTTCCCCCTCCCTGATGAATATGTTTCATATTTTTTTAAAAATTATTTTGTTAATATTTATTTATATTATGTCATATTTATACTAACCAGTCCATCGTTTATGATGAAATATATCTTGCCGGCGATTTGTAATAATATATGAGCGCCGATAAGAGGGCTCGTCCGCCCGCCGAAGTACAAGGCGAGGAGGGCTATAATAAGTAACAAATAAAAAATATGTCAAAAAAATCAAAAATTATTTTTATGGCCATTGCCTTTTTAGGGTTGGCGGTAGCCGGAATTGGGGCGGTTAAGGCAGCGTCCAATTCCCAAAACCCGATGAGCGGCTTGGTGGAAACCATCGCTAATAAGTTCAATCTTAACGCCAGCGATGTCCAGCAGGTCATTGATGAACAGCGGACGCAAAGGCAGCAGGAACGGCAAGCGGGGCAGCAGCAGCAATTTACCGAGCGGCTTAGCGAAGCCGTGACCAGCAGTAAAATTACCCAAGCGCAGGCGGATTTAATTTCCGCTAAGCGGGCGGAAATAGCCGCCGAACAAGCCGATCTAGATGGTAAAACCCAGGAAGAGCGGCAGGCGTTGAGGGAACAGCATCGGGAAGAGATGAAGCAATGGATGAGCGAAAATAACATTCCGGAAAACTATATGATGATGTTTGGCGGTTTCGGAATCGGGAAAGGCCCAGGCGGCCGGGGCAATGGCGAAGGCAACGGCAATGGTCTTGGTCAGTCTAATTGTCCTTTTGCCAATCAGTCAAATTAAAAAAGGGAACAATTATTCTAAGATTATAAAAACACCCCGCGAAGTGCGGGGTGTTTTTATAATTAATAATCCTTATTTTTCCAGTTCAACCATGATGCTTTCCAAAGGAATGCCATTATATTGTTTCTTGCTGATTTCTTTATTTTAATATAAAATACGCACTTTAAAGCCGGCGCCTTTTATTTTATCCAGATAATCATCTCTTAATAATGCGCCGGCGACGCACCCGGAGAGCAATTCTTTATTATTTCTTTGTTCTGCCGTCAGTTCTTTAAGCAGGACAATATCCGAAAGGTATATTTTGCCTCCTGGTTTTAAGACCCGATAGGCTTCGCTGAAAGTTTTGCTTTTATCGGGGGAGAGATTAATAACGCAATTAGTAATTATTGTGTCCATCGAATTATCTTTAAGCGGCAGATTTTCTATTTCGCCTAGAATAAATTCCGCGTTGGTTACATTTTGTTTTTTAGCATTTGCTTTGGCTTTAGTAATCATCGCTTCTGTCATATCCACGCCGATGACTTTTCCCTTGGGGCCAACTTTTTTGGCGGCTAGAATCGCGTCGATGCCCGCTCCCGAGCCCAAATCTAAGACAATATCTCCTGTTTTTATTTTTCCGAAGGCCAGGGGATTGCCGCAGCCGAGACCGAGATTAGCTTCGCCCACGATTTTTAACTCCTCATCGGAATAGCCGATGCTTTTGGAAATATTATTTGCGCTACTGCAGCTGCAGCCGCAGGAAGAGCCGCTGGCCGCTATTTCTCCATATTTATCTTTAACAATTTTTTTGATGATATCTTTTTTCATAATAAAATTATTATTTATGCATTTTACTTCTTGGCGGAAAAATAAGCAAATTTAAATATTTCAGTTATAGCCATACTCATTATTCCAACGCCAAAAACAAACAGCCAATAAATCGGCTTTAGCGGCACAGTTCCCAAGAGCTTGTTCAGCAAGGGAACATAGATCGCCGCCAGGGTCAGAACAAAGCCGTAAAAAACACCCATTATTAAGAATTTGTTTTGAAAAAAATTGCGGGATTTGAAAATTGATTCTCCCAGATTTTTGAAAGAAAAAACATAAATTAAATCAACCGCCGCCACGGCCGCGAAAACTAGGGTTCTGGCCAAATCTAAATCATCATTGGCTTTTAAATGGAGCCAAAAGAAGGCCAAGCAAACCAAACCGACAGTCAGGCTGATTGAGATAATTAAAAATTTATGGGGAGTTGAAAGAATGCTTTCTTTTTGCAGGTTTTGCGGTTTTTCTTTCATGGCGTTGCGTTCTTTCTTTTCAAAGCAAAGCATAATATCGGGCGGTCCGTCGCAAATCAGATGGATCCAAAGAATTTGCGCGATGGTCAGCGGATAGGGCAGGCGCAAAAGCAGAGAACCGAATATCAAAAATATTTCCACGAAGGAATTTGAGAGGATATAAGTGACAACCTTTTTAATATTGGCGAAAATC
>CAZNNV010000032.1:0-2481 GCA_964574515.1 uncultured Candidatus Saccharibacteria bacterium | reverse complement strand
AAATCGTCCGGCCTTCTTCTATCGCCGCGATAATTGTTTTAAAGTTATTATCCAAAAGAATCAGATCGCCCGATTCTTTCGCCACTTCCGAGCCAGTGCCCAGAACAACCCCGATATTCGCTTTTTTTAGCGCCGGCGCGTCATTGACCCCATCGCCGGTCATGGCCACGATTTCTCCTTTTTGCTGCAGGGAATTGACGATCCTCTGTTTTTGAAGAGGCGTTACCCTGACAAAAAGCTCAAGATCACTGATGCGTCCGGCCAGATCCGCTTCCGACAATTTTTCCAGTTCTTGGCCCTCAATAACATTTTTTGGTTTTAAGTCAAAGCCCAAATTTATGGCAATTCTCTCCGCTGTTTTGCGATAATCGCCGGTAACGATTTTAACTTTAATGCCGGCTTCTTGTGCCTGCCGGATTGCTTCTTTGGCTTCCGGCCTTAGCGGATCCTGGATGCCGATTAAGCCCAGCCAGACAAAATCACTTTTGGCTTTCAAATTGCCGGCCGATTTAAAGGCCAAACCGATTATTTTTAGGCCTTCATCAGCCCAATCGTCTATTTTTTTTAAAATTTCGCTTTTTTCATGGACCAGGTTTTTACAAAAACCCAGAATTATTTCCGGCGCTCCGACTAAAAAGCCGATTTGCCGGCCTTCAATGCCATTAATCGTCAAAATATATTTTTTATGGCTATCAAACGGCTCTTCATAAATCCGTTCATAATTATCAATAATATCCTGCGCTTCGAGCTTTAATTCGTCTTGGACATGCTGCCATAAGGCCAGTTCAATATTGGTCCGTTGATTATTGGCCAAGGCGATGGCTTCCAGCGCCATTTTTTTATCAGCATAATCGGTTCGGACAACGCGCATATTGCCTTCGGTCAGCGTGCCGGTTTTATCCGTGCAAATAACGGATGAAGCGCCCAGGGTTTCAATGGAAATTAGTTTTTTAACCAGCCCGTTTCTTTTTAATATTTTTCCCATGCCGAGCGCCAGAATTATCGTGATGGCGACCGGCAGTCCTTCCGGAATTGCCGCAATGATCAGAATAATTGAAAAACGCAGCATTTCCAAGAAATCCGTGCCATACGCCAGGCCAATTAATAAAATCAAAAGGCAAATTATTAAAATTAATTTAGCGAGTTCTTTTGAAAAAGCTTCCAGCTTAACCTGAATCGGCGTTTTTTCTTCTTTTATCTGCGCCAGGCTTTGCTGAATTTTCCCCATCTCAGTCTTGGCGCCGGTTTTGGTTACTGTCATCAGGGCCCGGCCGGCCAGCACGGTTGTGCCCATAAAAATCTCATTTTCTTCATCATTTAAAGATTTTTCCACGGCTTCTTCTTCGCCGGTGAGAATTGCTTCGTTAACCAGCAGATTAACTGCTTCTTTTAGAACGCCGTCAGCCGGAATTTTATCGCCCGAGCCCAAAACAACGAGATCGCCCGGCACTAATTGGGAAATTTCTATTTCTTGCTGCCGGCCGTCCCGGATGACCAGGGCGGTCGGTTTTAAAATCCTCCTTAAAGCAATTAAAGTTTTTTGGGCTTTGTATTCCTGAAAGAAGCCCATGGCCGAATTCAAAATTACGACAAATCCGATTAATAAGACATCCATGTATTTTCCGAAAATGGCGGAAAGAGCCGCAATGGCAACCAGAATATAGATTAGCGGGCTTTTGAGCTGATTTATTAAAATAAAAAACCACGAATCACCCTCTTTTAAAGAAATGACATTTTGGCCGAATTCTTTTCTTAATTTTATCGCTTCCGCTTCGCTTAAGCCTTGGTAATTATTCGCCATGGCGTTTTTTGATTTATTTTAATAAATAAATTTTTTAAATAATTATCAGAAAATTTTAGCCAGGCCGATAATGCCTAAAATGCCCAGAGTATTCAAAATAAAAGTCAGGATTATAAATTGCCAGTTTTTAACGCGGCTCAAGCCCATCAAGGTTATGCCGACTTCATCCGGAAGCGGGGAAGCGATTATTGTCGCCCCAACTACAGGCAATACCCAGGCAAAATATGGCGTATGAAGCAATTTATGAAAATATGTTCCTTCTATTTTTTTAAAGACAGGCTGAAGCTCTTCAAATACTTTATTTTTTAAAAATTTAAAAATAAGATAATCGCCGGCTACGGCGCCCATACCCGCAAAGATAGCCGTTAAGAGGGGATCATTATTTTCGGCCAAATAGAATAGAATTACACTGGCGGGGACAACGGTGAAAATTGATACGAAAAATATACCGATGATAAAAGCGCCCAAATATTGCAATTCGCCAATTTGGGTTATCAGGTTTTTTATCAAGTCGGTTTCGGACAGAAAGAAGAATAGCGCCAAGCTCAATAAAAGCATGGCGGTGTTTGTGTATTTCCATTTTTTAAAGTTGATTTTCATGTTTGGTTGCCTCAGGGTTTTTAATCCCTTTTATTTTATCAAAAAACCGCCTGGTTGACGAGGCGGTTGATTATTTTTAC
>CAZNNV010000031.1:0-7740 GCA_964574515.1 uncultured Candidatus Saccharibacteria bacterium | reverse complement strand
ATAAAAATTTATCCGTCAGCCGAGGCAATGTTTAAAGATATTTCGCCGGATATTGTCTCTATTGCCGCCTCAACCGGCGCGCATTATGAATTAGTTATGACAGCGGCCAGAAACAGCTGTCCGGTGATTTTGTGCGAAAAGCCGATTGCTTATGATTTAAAACAGGCACAAGCAATGATCGAAATTTGCCGAAAGAACAAAGCGCAGTTATTTATCAATCACATGAGGCATTTTGACCCATTATTGCAAAAATGGTGCGCTAAGATTAAAGGCGGTTTATTGGGGCAGATTTACCAAGGCAATATTTATTATTATAATGGTTTATTTAATAACGGTACTCACTTAATTGATTTATTGCGCATGTGCTTGGGTGATCCAGTAACAGTGCGCGCTAAATATAATCTTGAGACATCATCAAATCAGGAAGATTTAAACACGGACGGGGAATTAATTTTTGCCGGCGGCGCGCGAATTGTTTTGCAATCGCTGAGCAAAAATTATGGCCACTTTGAGATGCGGCTGTTTGGCGAAAAAGGTATGGCCAATTTTACCAATCTTTTATACGAAGTTATTTATCGCCGCAAAACAGCCAATAAATATTTTAAAGGTTTTTTTGAATTAGTTTCGCCGGGTAGCAAAGAAGGCTCGCCGCGGAGCTTTATGGTCTCTTCAATTAATCATGTGGTTTCATTTTTAGAAAACAAAGTTAAGCCGGTCAGTAGTGGCGAAGACGGTCTGGCGGTGTTAAAAATTTTACTGGCCTTAAAGCAGAGCGCCGACAGCGGCGGTAAGGTTGTAAAATTATGAGTGATTTTAAAGGCAAAAAAATTCTGATTTTTCAGCAGCGCGGCTGGGCCATCAATGTCGGTCATTTTTTGGCTAAAAAATTACAGGCCGAGGGCTGTGAATTGGCGGCTTTAACTCTACGCCGGACAACGCATAATTTTATTATCAGCCAGCAGGATGTAAATTATAAAAAAATACTGAATGTTGATGAGATTATTGAGAATCCGCATAAATTTATCAAAGAAGATGATTTAACGCTGGAAAAAATTTGCGCTGAATTGAACCTCGATTCAGTCTGGGGACTTTTACAGAGCAATCGGTTATTGGTGCGCAGTTATGGTGATAAATATTTTTATAGTTTTTCCCAGAATGTTTCCGATAAATATATAGCTGATTATGTCAAAGCCTATTATTCGGCGGTCAAGAATTTTTTAGAAGAATTTAGGCCGGATCTAATCATTACTGCCGCCGCCATCTATGACGGCCACGCTTTTCTGCATCTTTTAGCCAAAAAATATGATATTCCGGTTGTGGCATTGACCGATGCTAAAGTGACCGATTATTATTTTTTCACTTATAGCTATAAAAATGACAACGGTGAATTTTTTGACCGGGTGGACGCGCTGAATGAGAAGCGGGTGGAAACCGCTAATCGGGAAAAAGCCAGCCGGTATATCAGGGATTTTCGGGATAATTTCTTTCAAACTGAATGTGCCGTCCGTTGGGAAATGAATAAAAAAAAGAAAAGCTTTATCCAAAAAATCAAATGGGAAATTTCGCCTTATAAGCAGATAGCCGGCTGGTATTTAAAAAAACGCCGGAAAAATTTTATAAAAAATGTCGGCCCGACGACCGATTGCCGGCCGCCGCGGATAATCTGGCGGGATTTTTACGCGCAAAAAAAATATCTTAAATTCGCCAGGAATTTTGATTATTATCCTTTAGAAAAAATCGGTAACTGTGTTTATTTTCCGTTGCAATACCAGCCGGAAGCGACGATTGATCTTTTTGCCCCATATTTTAACAATCAGCTGGATTTAGCGCGGCAGATTGCCATGTCGTTGCCTGGTGATTTTTGTTTAGTGGTCAAACCTCATCCGGGCATGGCTGGAATTATCAGTCCGAGTTATATTAAAAAGTTAAACCGCACGCCGAATATAAAAATTGTTGATTATCGGCTTTCGGGCAAAGATGTTTTAAAAAAAGCGAAGTTGGTTTTGAGCCCCAATAGCACCACTCTGGCCGAGGCCGCTTTTTTCCATAAGCCGGCCATTCAGTTTGGCGATTTAGGCACAACTTTAAAGTTGCCTAATGTCCAAAAGCATACTGACATGACCACTCTATCAAAAAAAATAAAAGAGATGCTTAGTTTAAATCTGGATACGCCGGAATACAACAGGCGGCTGGAGAACTATGTGGCCGCGGTATATGACGTTGGTTTTAAATTTAAATATGCGATATTATGGCGGAATAATGAAGGCGACAAGGAATTTTTTTGGCAGATTTATAAAAAAGAAATTAAAAGAATTTTAACAAAATGACAGGCGGTTTTAGCGGGAAAAAAGTATTAATATTTCAGCAGCGCGACTGGGCTTTAAGCATGGGCCGGCTTTTAGCGCAAAAATTACAGGCTGAGGGCTGCGAGCTGGCGGCACTGACCTTGAAAAAAAGCACACATGATTTCATTCTCAGCCAGCAAGAGGTCAAATACCAGTATGTCGTTAATATTGATGAGATTTTTGCCGACCCCGATAAATTTTTAAGTTCAGATGATAAATTTACTTTAAAAGATGTTTGCGATAACTTAGGCGTTGATTCCGTTTGGGCGCTAATACAAAGCAATCGTCTTTTAGTCCGTTCATATCAAGAAAAATATTATTACAGTTTTTCTCAGCATGCGCCGGACGAATACATTATCAGTTATATCAGGGCCTATTATAAAGCCATCAAAGAATTATTAGAAAAGTTTAAACCGGATTTGATTATTACCGCCGCCGCCATTTATGAGGGCCATGCTATTTTAAATTTATTAGCTGACCGGATGAAAGTTCCTATGGTGTGGGTGGCTGATTCTAAAGTGGTCGGCTATTACTTTTTTGCTTACGATTATAAAGCCGACCGCGGTGAATTTTTTGACCGGGTGGACGCGCTGAATGAGAAGCGGGCGGAAACTGCTAATCGGGAAAAAGCCAAGCAATATATCAGGGAATTTAGGGAAAATTTTTTGCAGCAAGAAATTACCAATCAGTGGGAGATAAATAAACGCCAGCGAACATTTTGGGAAAAAATAAAAATTGAATTATCGCCTTATCGCCAAAGCATTGGCTGGTATCTTTATGGCCGGTCAAAAAATCTTATAAAAAATATCGGTCCGGCGCCTGATTGCCGGCCGCCGCGGATATTACTGCGCGATTTTTATGCTCGAAAAAGATATTTAAAATTTATTAAAAATTATAATTATTTTCCATTGGAAGAGATTAATAAATGCATTTTTTACCCGTTGCAGTTTCAGCCCGAAGCGACTGTTGATTTATTCGCGCCTCATTTCAATAATCAATTGGAAGTGGCGCGCCAGATCGCCATTTCTTTGCCCGGCGATTACACGTTGGTTGTAAAGATGCATCCGGGGATGGCTGGTTTGATGTCGCCCTCATATCTAAAAAAATTAGATCGCACGCCTAATGTTAAGCTGGTTGATTATCGGATTTCTTCAGAAAAAATTATCAAGAAAGCCGATTTAGTTATTAGTTCGGTCGGCACCGCTTTAGTTGAGGCTGCTTTTTTTCATAAGCCGGCCATCCAGCTGGGCGATCTCGGCACGACTTTAAAGTCGCCGAATGTGTTCAAGCACACTGATATGACCACGCTGCCAAAAAAAATCAAAGAACTTCTAGCGCTTAATTTAAAAACCCCTGAATTTGAAAGAAAATTAGAAAATTATGTTGCCGCAGTATATGATGTGGGCTTTGAATTTAAATATGCCACTTTTTGGCTGAAAGGAAAGGGATATGATAAAGAAAATTTTTGGAAGCTCTATAGGAATGAAATCAGCCGTATTTTCCAAAAAGAATCAAAATCATCCAAAACCAATGAATAAGTTTTATAAAATCATAAAAATTTTATGCTATTTTGAAAACCCGTGGATAGTAATCAGGTTTTATCGCGGTGATTTTCAGAAAGGGGAACCATTATTAATCCGGCCGAGAAACGGCCAGCCGTTCATGGTTAGCCGCTGGAGCGATCGATGGATGACAGATAAAATTATTGCCGGCGGTCAGATAATAACGGATAATAAATATATTATTGAAGACAATGTTTATCTTAGGCAGGGAACTTCTGATACCTTCATCTATAAAGAAATATTCGTTGACAAATGCTATCAGAATTACACGGCCGGTCTTGATGGAAATAGTTTGGTGATTGATATCGGCGCGCATATCGGCCTTTTTGATTTATATATTAACTCGAAATGCCGCCAGATCTTCGCTTATGAGGCCCAGCCGGATAATTTTTTTTTAGCGCAAAAAAATATTGCCAGCTATGGCGCTGGCAATATTTCATTATTTCAAAAAGCTGTTTGGTCGTCTTCCGGACAAAAAGTATTTTTGGGTGTTGAACAGGCCGGTCAAACAGGGGAATACGCAATATTTCCCGATGAGCGGACGGCAGAGGATGGATTCGCTGCGGAAACCATAAGTTTAGCCGATATTTTTGTCACAAATAAAATCATTGCCTGTGATTTATTAAAAGTTGATATTGAAGGCGCGGAATACGAGGTTTTAATGAAGGCACCGGATAATATTTTTGATAAGATTGGGAGAATTTGTTTGGAATATCATCCTGATTTGACCGGTCGACAAACAGTGGCAAGTTTAAAAGATTTTTTAATTGATCGCGGTTTTCAAACAGAAATTAAAAAAATTAACGGATTAACCGGTCTATTGTATGCAAAAAAACAATAATTCAAATTTAAAAATTTCCTGTATTATTCCGGCTCATGACCGCAATAATCTTCTTTTGGAGGCGATCGGTTCGGTTTTAAGCCAGAGTTGCCAGCCGGAAGAAATAATCATCGTCAATAATGGTTCCGCGGCTGTTTCTTTGCCTGATGAGATAGTCTCAAGGGTCAGGGTTTTTGATATTTTGCCGCACGCGGGCGTGGCTCAGGCTAGAAATTTTGGCGCCAGCGTCGCCCAGGGGGATTTTCTAGCTTTTTTGGATGACGATGATTTATGGAATACTGATTATTTAAAAAACGTATCAGAGGCTATTAATGATGGGGCGGTTTGTGCTATTAGCCGATTGGACAAATTGAAGAATAAGGAAATCTCTGGTTTTAAAAACGCCGATAATAAAATAACAATAAAAAATATTTTAATTTTTAATCCCGGCCTTACCGGTTCAAACATTGTGGTTGCCAAAAACATTTTTTTTGCGGTTGGCGGTTTTGACCCAAAATTACCGCCGTCGGAAGACAAAGCTTTAATTCTAGAAATTTTGCGTGCCGATAAAAAAATAGTCACCCTGCCTGATAATCAGGCGATTATCAGAGTGCACAATATGGGGCGCCTGACGGACGGCGATAAAATGATTAGCGGCATCCGCCAATTTATGATTAAATATAAGCATTTAATGAACCAGCAGGAATATTTATTTAATCTGTTAAAAATCTATCGTTATCGCCGGCA
This sequence comes from uncultured Candidatus Saccharibacteria bacterium, assembly GCA_964574515.1. Lineage (GTDB taxonomy): Bacteria > Patescibacteriota > Minisyncoccia > Portnoybacterales > GWB1-42-6 > CAZNNV01. The sequence continues at coordinate 2,266 of CAZNNV010000031.1, read as the reverse complement.
GCAGGGCGAAAAAAAGATTATTCTTTTGCAATTTTTAGTTAAATTATTATATCTTTTTAAAAAATTATTTTGATGGCCAATAATAAGAAAATAGAAAAAATTAATTTAAGCGAGAAAGAATTATTAAACCAGGGATTGAAGTTCCATCGAGCTGGAGATTTTGGGGCGGCGGAAAAAATTTACAGGCAGATTTATATGCAAAATCCCGCCTGTGCTGATGTTTTTCATCTGAGCGGATTGATTCTGTATCATTTCGGCAGTTTTGAGTCGGCCATTTATTGGATTAATCGGGCCATCAGCTTAAATAATAAAGCGCCGCAATATTTTTATAACAAAGGCTTGATTTTTTTGGATTTGGAAAAAGCCAAAGAGGCCAAAGAATGTTTTGGTCTGGCTTTACAGAAAGATGCTGATTATGAGCCGGTTAAAAAAATATTAAAGGAATTAAAAAAATAGCATGCAAAATAATAATCAAAAATTGGTTTATATGGGCTGCGGCCATCATCGCATGGCCGGCTTTTGCCACGTTGAAATAAATATTGGGAAAAATAAATCCGGTCCGCCGGACATTCTGGCTGATATGACCGAGCAGCTGCCGCTAGAAGATAATTCTGTTGATCTGGTGTATTCTCGGGCCACGCTAGAACATTTAACTTATCGCGAGCTGATAAATAATTTTTTAGAGTGCCAGCGGATTTTAAAAACAGGGGGTTATTTGCGGGCGGTCGTGCCGAGTTTTGATTTATTTATCAAAGAGTACGAGAATAAAATTTATTGGCCGGACTTGAAGGGGTCGCCTGATTTTCCTAATGAAAATTATGTTGATAGTTTCGTATTTAACGCGCTTTATCACGACCATTATTATCTGCACAATTTTGATACCTTGGCGCGCGCGTTGCGAAAAACCGGTTTTGACAACGTTGTTGAATGTGGTCCGGGGGAGACGAATGTTAAATCAGCCAGCCACGAATTGCTTGAAGCAGAAATTGCCAGGCACGGCGAGATAATTATAGAAGCAAAAAAAACCGGCCGAGAACCGGAGATTGAAAAATATGCCCCAGTTTATCCCAAAAATCAGTTTAAAAAAATACTGGCCAAATATTTTAATATTAAGATATCATCTTATAAAAAAAGAAAACCGATGTTTCCCCAGCGGGGCTGGTTTAGGGAAAAAATTAAAAATATCAGAAAAAATAAAAGCAATAATTTTATTATTTCCGGTTCGCATGGCCAAGCGGATCGCCAGCCGCGCTGGGAAAGCCGGCTGGATCTGTCAGCCGGCGAGGCGGTTGTTCGCGGCCGGGGTTAGTCGATATATTGGGTGCCGGGGGGGATTTTTTTCCAAGCGCCAAGATCCCGATTAAATATTTTTTCCAGCCGTTCTATTTCCGGCAAATAAAGATCAATTAATTTTTGCTGCAGCACTGCCGGCATTGTTTTGAAAGACTTGCGGCGGTTGCTGGTTTTTTTTAAAGTTTGGCGGATAAATTGGTCAATTTTCAGGCCGGTTTTTAACAGGCGGGGATAGGCGACGATTTTTTTCCCGACGGTTTTTATCAGCCAGTTTCTTAAAGAAAAGAATAATTTTACTTCCAGGACGGTTTTAGGCGCAGTGACATTAACTTTTTCATGCAGGGATCGGGGAACAAAGTTTTCATCAACTTCTAGAAAATTATAGACATTTTTGACCGCGGCTGCCGGATCTTTCTTTAAATCATCATGGAATAAAACCAGCATTTGTTCGGGCGGAAAATACTTGGCATAGCGTTCCAGGCAATCGGCAAAAAAACCGTATTTTAGAAAATCGCTTTTTTCATTAACAAATGTTTCCAGTGGCGGTAATTTCCATTGTGATTTGACGTGATAATAATGGGTGTAAAAAAGCTCGATCGGATTGCGTATGATGGCGATAATTTTAGCTGTTGGGAAATTTTCATGGATCCGGCGCGGCGTTTCTTTATCATATAAATAGATAACGCTGAATTCGCCTTTGATTTGCCCTGGCTGATAATGTTCAAAATGCTTTTTATACCAATCGAGGCCGCGTTCGTAATTTGAGCCTTCATTTAATACCTGGCTTTTGATGAAAAAAAAGTTTTCCTGATTGAAAAAATTAACTTCTTTTACCCTGGAAAAACAAATTTGCGGATGTTGGGCCAGGCATTTAGCCAGCCAGGTAGTGCCGGTCTTGGGCGCGCCGATGCCAATGAAGTCAACTTGAAAATTTTGGTTATTCATTTTGGTGAAGCGATTAAAAATTATTTAT
>CAZNNV010000030.1:7061-7816 GCA_964574515.1 uncultured Candidatus Saccharibacteria bacterium | reverse complement strand
AGCGCGGGTAATGGCCTGCCGAATCCACCAAGTGGCATAAGTTGAAAATTTATAACCCTTATGCCAATCGTATTTTTCCACCGCCTTGAATAATCCGATATTGCCTTCCTGAATTAAATCTAATAAAGTTAAATTCGGGCTCCGGCCGACATAACGTTTAGCGATAGAGACGACCAACCGCAAATTAGCGTTAGTCAATCGCTGCTTGGCTTCTTCGTCGTTTTTTTCAATCCGCTTCGCCAGCTCTATTTCTTCCCGCGCGTTTAACAAAGAAACTCGCCCGATTTCCCGCAAATACATCTGCACCGGATCCAAAACCACGCCTTCCTGCGGCATAATCAATGCTTTGCCTTTGCGGGTCGGCGGCGCCGGCGCGGCTTTTGGCGCTTCCAGTATTTCACCCGAATCAATAACTCTGACATTCGCCACTTCTAATTTATTATAAAATTTCTCCAATCCTTCAATATCCATTTCAATTCGCGGGAAAAAATGGAGAATTTCCGATTCAGTAATAAAACCGCGCTGCCGGCCACGTTCAATCAGCTTGTCTATCGTCTCATCGGTCATCGGCGCGTACTTTTCTCTTGGCCGCCGCGGTAATTTTTTACCGGCTTTATTCTTTCTGGCTGATGATTTCTTGACAACCGGCCGCAACCGCTTCTTATTCTTGCCTGCCTTCTTTTTCTGATTGCTTTTATTTTTGTTCTTTTTATTTATTTTAGCCATACTGATTAAGAATTTTAAATTTTAGAGCT
>CAZNNV010000030.1:317-7051 GCA_964574515.1 uncultured Candidatus Saccharibacteria bacterium | reverse complement strand
TATCGCCTTGCCGGTCGGCCTCCCTGATTCTTTGTTCTAATTCTCTCAGCTTCTCTTTTTTCCTCAAACTTGTCAATTCTTGGGCGCACCAGCCGAACTCCGCCACCGGTTCTAAATCAACCGGTGAAGCGCTTTCCGCTTTCAGAGATAAAAATTCCAATTGAATTGCCAGTTCGCCCGGCAATTCTTTTTTTAATTTTCCCATTAAATCGCCCTTCGTGCCTTTCTTGGCTATTTTTTCCAATCCTCTGAATATAGCCGCCATATTTTGATCGCTAAAATCATCACCAGAAATCGGCCAATCGCCGCTTAAGCATTCTTGATAATTCAACAATAATCCGATAATCCTTTTTTCTAGCTCGGCTAACCGCGTTTTTTTATTGGCAACCGCCTCCTCGGAATCAGCTGGCCTATGACCGCTTGCCTGGATTTTAATCCGCCCTAAATCCCATAAAATATCTTTTTCATTGGCTTTCAGGCGTTGTGCTAACTCGCGCACCCACTCCATCTGCTCAACACGGCTGGCTAAATTTTTAATAACCGGCAGCAAAAACTTGCCTATTTGTTTCTTATTCTCGACTGACAAAGGCGCGCTATACTTATTAAAAACGCTAACAAAATAAAAATCCATCACCGATTTAGCTTCCTTGATGGCCTGTGGCCATTCAGCTTGATCCTTTTGGATAACATCGGCTGGATCTTTACTGTCCAGCATAATGACTTTAATATTAAAATCTTGCGCCATGGCTAAATCGAGCCCGCGGCGCGTCGCGTTCTCGCCGGCATCATCCGAATCAAAAGCAAAAAGCAGGTTATCGGTATAGCGTTTGATAATTTTTAAATGTTCATCTGTTAGGGCAGTGCCGGAAGTCGCCACCGCATTTTTCACGCCGGCTTGATGCGACATAATAACATCTAAATTCCCCTCAACAAATATACAGCTGTTCTGCGAGCGCAATTCCATTTTAGCAAAATTTAAGCCGTATAATAAACGGCTTTTATCGTATAGCACCGTCTGCGGCGTATTAATATATTTGCCAGTGTTTTCATCTTTTTTACCAAAAATCCGTCCGGCAAAACCGACGGTTTGCCCCTGAATATCAAAAAGCGGAAACATGATCCGGCTTCTGAACCGATCATAATAATCAGAATTATGTCCTGAGCCCCTCGATGAACTCGGGGTAAACTGAGTCGAAGGATCTTTCTGCACCGCTAATCCCGCTTGTAAAATCTCTTCATCTTGATAGCCGCGGCTTTTTAAAAACTCGCCCAGCACGCGCCAATTGTCCGGCGCCCAACCCAGCCGCCACGCTTTTATGGTTTCTTTTTTTAATCCCCGCTCGGATAAATATTTAGCGGCTTTTTGCCCGCTCGCGCTTTTATCCAATTGGTATGAAAAAAACTTAGCCGCCAAGTCGCAAATTTCATAAAGTCTTTTTTTTTGTGATTGCGCCTGCGGGTCTTGTTTTTTCAAAACCACGCCGGTGCGACGCGCTAAAATTCTGAGCGCGTCGCCGAATTCCACGCCTTCAATTTTCATGACAAAAGAAAAAATATCGCCGCCCAGGCCGCAACCGAAACAATGCCAGATTTGCCGTTCCGGCGAAACCATAAATGACGGTGTTTTTTCGCCATGAAACGGACAGCAGGCCTTATAATTTCGGCCTGCTTTAGTTAATTTCAAATAACCCCCGATTAATTCCACCGCGTCCAGTTTATTTTTTATTTCATCAACCGGCGAATACATAAATTTTAGCACCCTCTATTCTATAATTAATTCCCCTGCTTCGCTTGGGTGGATTGAACAATGATAAGAGTATTTGCCCGGTTCGTCAAATTTTTTAGAAAAAGTTTGGCCGGGAGTCAATTGACCGCTATTCCAATTATCGCCGATAACAGTATGGATATTTTTATCTTCATTAAACCAAGTCACTTTAGCGCCTTTGGCCATAGCGTTAAAATTAGGCGTAAAACCATTCTCCCGAATAAAAATATTCAATTGCTTGTCCGCCGGCGCTATTTTATCGCCAATAAAAGGCAGAGCGTTTTTAGCCTTAGTCCACAATTCCGACCAGTCCACCCGTTGCAGATAGCTCTTGCCGATATCAACAGCTTTAAAACTGGTATAATTCTGCGCCAACCAGGCTAAAATTAAGATGACGACAACCAACAATAATAATTTACGCATAGTTTTTTACCCTTCTCTTTTTTTAATTTTTAAAAAAGAAAGGAGTTAAAATTACTTTTTTCTCATCACTAAAAATAATCCGGCAAAAATAATCGCCAGCGGCCAAAGCTGCAAGAGTTTATAAGAAAACCAATGCGGCATAAAACTTTGGAATAGAAACACCATGCCCAAAACAACCAGCAGCCAGCCAAAAAATCCGCCGGCTCTTTTTTCAGGCCGCGCTGTTTCGGTTTTTGTCATTTCTTTTTCAGCCTGATTTTTTTGCCAATCCTCTTTAAAGTTCTGGGCTTTTTCTTTTATCTCATTGGCGAATTCCTTCACCTTTTCTTCGTTGATTATCGCCGGCTCCTGGGGGTTGCGCGGCAGCAACAACCATAGAATAATATAAACCAAAACGCCTGAGCCGCCAATAACAGTAATTAAAATAAAGAGCAGGCGGACAATCATCGGATCAACCTCAAAATATTGGGCCAGCCCGCCGGCCACGCCGGCAATAATTTTATCAACTTGCGAACGATAAAGCTTCTTGGTATTCATATTTTTATATACACACAACAGTCAACATATAAAAAATGCTTGTTATATGTTTTATGTTATATGTTTTATGATTTTATCACCGTCCCTTTAAATTTCTCACCTTCTAAAATATTTTTGACATTAGCTAAATCCGCGCCGCCAGCCACAATAACTTCCAACCCTTCTTTCTCGGCTAATTTAGCGGCCACCGGATCAACCGGCGCGTGGATGCCCGGCGACCAAACATTCGGAATAAGCTTTAAATATTCCGGCCAGCTCAATTCTTTTATCGGTTCGGCATCAGAAAATTGCTGATTGTCTTTATTATAGACAAATTCCGGCTTGCCCAATATTAAAACCATTTTAATGTTAAAATCAGCTGCCGCCTGCGCCGCCACAAAATCAGTTGACCAGCCTGGCTGCCAGCCGGCGCCAATAATAATGGCGTGACCGGCAAAATCATTAATCCGGCCACGTTCATCCAATATGACCGGATGCGCCTCTTCCCGAAAAATTGTCCGCAATAAATGGGCATTTAAGCGTGTGGCATGGATTCCCAGCCAATCCAAATCATTATCAGCCACATCGACAACCTCATTGGCTGCCCGCTGAAATTTCCGCGCTGGCGCACCGCCGCCGACCACGATGATGAATTTTTTTCCTTTGGCTGTTTCAGTTGAAATAAAATTCTTAAACTCCTTTAAATAGGCAACATTGATTTCATCGGGATGCACGATTGAACCGCCGAGAGCTATCACAAATGTATTTTCCATAAGAATATAAAGACCCTTAGAACATTACAAATTCTTAATTAATACTATATCAGATATTCGCCTTAATTAAAAGGTCTATTTTTGACTAGCCGCGCACTCGCCACGAAAAAACGCCCACTCTTCACATTCGCTGCCATCGGTAAATTTGCAGAATCCGGCTTGCCCGCCGGCCTCATCAGTCCGGATTTCTATTTGTCCGCCTTTATTAATACAATTAACCGAGGCGGGATTGGCCAGGCCAGCTTGCGCCGATTCCGAAGGAGAGACGCCGCAACCGCTAGCCGGCATCGGCGCACTGGGATGGCCATGCCGTACCCATTGACCATTATCGCAAAGCCAAGCATCCTCATCGCCGCCAATAAAAAATTTCGCCGCCAAAGCTATGCCAGCTAAAATAATTAATATAATAACCGCCCAAATAATTTTTTTACTCATTTTTTTAAAAATTTATTATTTTATCTGCGCAAAAAGCACCACATAATTCTTACCATAAGCCTTGGCGCATTTCGGACAAGTTGTATAAGAAAAATATAGTTTTTTTAATTCATAACCTTTTGATTTAACATACTGCTTCATTTCTTTTGCCCAAATGCCGGCGTTTTTATACGGCCCCTCAAAAACCTTGGTCAAAAAAGTGCCGCTTAAAGTGGCTGTCTCGGCGCCGGGTATCTCTTGGCCGGCCGGCGAAGCCACATCAATATAAATATCGCTGCCCCATAAACCTTCATCACACAGCATCAATTGATGCGGCGCTTTGGCATTGGCTTTTTCAATGAGCGCCATGTTTTTGATTATTTTCTGACCCATATTGAGCGGCATATGCAAAAAACTCGCCACGCGGTCTTTTACAAAAATTTTATTATGCCAGGTTATTTCTTTGTCCTGCCATGGTTCCGGATTAAAAGGTTCGCAACAGCCGGTTGATAATATCTTTTGATTGTTTTCCATAATTTTAATAATTTTCACATTTAAGCTGATAAAAAGCTTGCGGATGATCGCAAGAAGGGCAAATTTTTGGCGCCGTTTGGCCAAAATGCGCATAACCGCACTCGCGGCAAACCCACCAAACAGCTTTGCCTTTTTTAAAAATCGTGCGGTTCTCCAGTTGCTTTAATAATTTTATATATCTCTCTTCGTGGTGTTTTTCCGCTATGGCGATATTTTTTAGGCGGTCGGCGATTGCCTCCAACCCCTCTTGTTTGGCCTGGCGTGAAAAATCCGGGTACATCTCCGCGTATTCGTGATGCTCGCCTGAAATAGCGGCTTTTAAATTTTCCGCTGTCTGGCCATAAATCAACGGCACGGCGGCGCCCTCAACCAGAATTTCAGTTAATTTTTCTCCGCTTTTTTTCTTCAATTCCTGCAAATGCTCAAACAGCCGCTTAGCGTGGGTCTTTTCCTGTTCGGCGGTTTCTAAAAAAATCGCGCCGATTTGCTCATAGCCTTCTTTCTGGGCAATTTTAGCATAATATGTATAACGATTTCTGGCTTGCGACTCGCCCACAAACGCCGCTGCCAGATTTTTGATAGTTTTTTGCATAAGTCTATGATTATTTAATTAATGATTTTATTGGCGGAAGGGGCGGGATTCGAACCCGCGATACCTTGCGGTATACTCGCTTTCCAAGCGAGCGCACTCGGCCACTATGCGACCCTTCCGATTATTTTATCATAATAAAAAACAACCTGAATAGCAACTGAATATTTAAAAAGCGCCTTTTTTCAAAGACGCTTTTTTATTTGCTATTCGCTATTAGCCATAAGCTATCGGCTAATAGCCCATATCCATTCCCCCGCCCATGCCGCCGGGCATGCCCATGCCGCCGCCGGACATCGCGTTTTTCTTTTCCGGCAAATCAGTCACTACTGCTTCGGTTGTGAGTAATATCGCCGCCGCCGAAACAGCATTTTGCAAAGTTGAACGGACGACTTTAGTCGGATCAATAATACCAGCTTTAACTAAATCCTGATATTCATTAGTTGCGGCATTATAACCGTGCGACCCGCTCAGTTTTTTCACTTCAGCCACCACAACTGCGCCATCCTCACCGGCATTTTGGGCAATCTGCCGCAATGGCTCTTCCAACGCGCGCCGCAAGATATCCAAACCGATTTTTTCCTCGCCTTTTAATTTAATATCATCCAAAGCCGATAATGCCCGCACCAACGCCACGCCGCCGCCGGCCACGATCCCTTCTTCCACCGCCGCCTTGGTCGCGTTCAGCGCGTCTTCAATTTTATCTTTTTTAGCCTTCATCTCCACCTCTGTTGCCGCTCCGACTTTAATCACCGCCACCCCACCGGACAATTTAGCCAGCCGCTCCTGCAATTTTTCTTTATCAAAATCCGAATCCGTTTGTTCAATTTGTTTTTTAATCTGCGCAACCCGCTCATCAATATCTTTTTTCTTACCTTTGCCTTCAACAATGGTCGTATTTTCTTTCTTGGCCACAACTTTGCGCGCCCGGCCCAACATTTCTAGAGTTACATTTTCCAATTTCAATCCCAAATCATCGGAAATAACTTGTCCGCCGGTGAGCGCCGCGATATCCGCCAGCATTTCCTTGCGCCGATCGCCGAAACCCGGCGCTTTAACGGCCAAAGAATTAAACCGGCCGCCGATTTTATTGACAATCAAGGTTGTCAGCGCTTCGCCATCAATATCTTCAGCAATAATTACCATCTCTTTTTTGCCGGCTTTAGCGACTTTTTCTATCACCGGAATAATTTCCGAAAGTGATGATAATTTTTTATCAGTAATCAAAATATATGGATCTTCATATTCCGCTTCCATCCTTTCCACATTGGTAATCATATAAGGCGAAACATAGCCCTTATCAAACTGCATGCCTTCGACCACTTCTTTGGATAATGTGACGCCAAGAGAATTTCCCCATTTCCTTGCTATTGTAACAACCTTTTCCAATTATATCACCAATATAATTATACAAGGAGTTATATTTAAAACCGCAGGTTGAATTATACCCTTACTTGTAGAACCTGAAATCCTTACAGAACTCCTTTACATCTGCCTTGATTTTCTTCAGCTCTGCTTCCTTGTCCTTTGCCTTTAGCGCCCTGTCAATGAAGCTTCCGACTTCTTTCATGTCGCTTTCCTTCATTCCTCTTGTGGTTAAAGCTGGAGTGCCCAACCTGATCCCCGATGGGTTAAAAGGCGGACAGGGATCAAAAGGAATAGTATTTGTATTAGTAATAATTCCAGCTTTTTCCAATAAATTCTGCGCCTCTTTTCCTGT
>CAZNNV010000030.1:0-307 GCA_964574515.1 uncultured Candidatus Saccharibacteria bacterium | reverse complement strand
CGCTTGGGTCAAATGGAGACCTCTTGTCAAATGGGATTGTGTTCTTGTTGCAGTAAATCCCCGCAACTTCAAGGCAGTGCTCTGCCTCCTTTCCAGTTAATCCTTTGCTGAACACATCAACCAACATCAAATGGTTGTCAGTTCCATTAGTAACAAGCCTCCAGCCTTTCCCCATCAATGTTTCGGCAAGCGCCTTTGAGTTCTTCACAATCTGCCTTGCATAATCCCTGAATGAAGGTTCCAATGCTTCCTTGAACGCAACAGCCTTTGCAGCAGTGACATGGTCATGCGGCCCTCCCTGCAATCC
>CAZNNV010000029.1:0-8026 GCA_964574515.1 uncultured Candidatus Saccharibacteria bacterium | reverse complement strand
TGGATCACCTCCTTTCTATATTTTTTAAAGCCCGGCATGGGCCGTATAAAATATGGAGAGTCGATATATTTGTGAAAACAGATATGGCCGAGCCGAGGCCTTAAATTGGCCGCTCATAAACGCACAGCGTCACAGAATCGTTTCCGGGACAACTATAAATTACTGAAAAAAATTACATTAAAATTTTTTATTTCCTGAGCTCGTCGAAGGGTTTTAAAATTTTAACCTTAAAACCGCCTCTTGATTTATGGGCGGTTTTTGTGTAAAATATTTTATAGACAAGGGCGATTAGCTCAGCTGGTTAGAGCGCGTCACTGATAATGACGAGGTCCGAGGTTCGAATCCTCGATCGCCCACCAGAAGAAAAAATCTTTCAGGAGGTGAATTATGTTCTTACTAAAATTAATAGTAGAATCATTATGGTATTTTTTACCAGTCTTAATAGCAAGCCAATTTATCGGCTTTTTCAGAAAAATCAATTTGCCCTTAATGGCTAAACCGATTAATAAAAATTGGTTTGGCCAAAACAAAACCTGGGGTGCATATTATGCCGGCGCCATTGGAGCAATATTAGCCATTTATTTACAACGGCAAATACCGGCCTGGAATTCAGCAATTGGACTTTTTGATTACAGCCGAAATGACCTTTGGCTGGTTGGATTACGTTTTGGCGTAGGTGCGGTTCTCGGCGACCATATTAAGTCATTTATTAAACGCCGGAGAGGAATATATCCGGGAGTATCCTGGTTCCCATGGGACCAAATAGATGCTACGGTTGGAGGCATTATACTGGCCTCGCCCATGACTGGCTGGATGGGCACATCTTTAATTGACTGGGTTGCATGGGTTCGTTACTTATTTTGATGGCCTATCTGATTCATCCGATAGGCAACTGGTTAGGTTTTCTTTTGGGCCTCCGCAAAACACCATCGTAAAATATATTTTTTATATTTCCATATCACATCAATACGGGGCGCCTTCAAGGGCCCCTTTTTAATTTGTTTTTTTCGCCTTTTTTTGATATTCTAATATAATAGACAATCCTCTTTAAAAGGGATTTTTAATGCTATTAAGGGCTGATAGCTCAGTTGGTAGAGCACCTCGTTTGCAACGAGGGGGTCGGGAGTTCGAATCCCCATCAGTCCACCATGAAGAACGGTATTCAAAAACTTTTCATCTCCGGCAATGAAGCGGCGGTGCTGGGCGCGATTGACGCTGGCGCGCGAATTATGTTTGGTTATCCGATAACGCCAGCATCAGAAATTCTGCACGGCTGGATTAACGCCGCCCAGAAAAATAAGGAATTAAAATATCTGCAGACCGAAGATGAAATCGCGGCTGGTTTCGGCGTGCTGGGTGCGGTCTTAGGCGGTGTACCGGCCTTTACGGCATCAGCGGGCCCCGGCCATATTTTATTGCAGGACGCCTTGGCGATGGCTGAAGCCATGCGTTTGCCTTTCGTCGGCATTATGATGCAACGGGGCGGACCGTCCACGGGCACAGTTAATTTTTCCCAACAAGAAGTTAATCTGGCTGCTTTCGGCGGCAACGGCGATGGACTACGGATTGTTTATTCCGCTTCTTCGGTCAAAGAAATGTATGAATTGACGGTTAAAAGTTTTTTATCCGCCTGGCGCTGGCGTTGGCCGACTATTCTTTTAGGCGATGGCTATTTGGGAAAAATGAAAGTAAACCTTGAATTAGACAAACAAAAAATTGCGCGCGTTAAAACCGCCCCGATCTTAAAAGAGGGGATTGATTCAACTAATTTGAGAAATTGCTATAGCTCCGAAGCATCTCTGGGAGAAATAATAAAAACCAATATTGCCGATTGGCGCAAATTTTCGCCAGACATTGTTGCGGCGGAAAATTTTATGGCTGACGACGCCGACATTTTAATTTTGGCCCATGGTTTAGTGGCAGCAGCCGCTAAAGACGCGATTCTAGAAATGAGAAGCAAAAAGATAAAAGCTGGCCTCTGGCGGCCGATAACTTTAAATCCGCTGGATACAGCCAGTTTAAAAAAAACTGTAACTAAAGCTAAAAAGATTTATCTTTTTGAATCGTCTTTAAACCAGTTCGCACGAATCATTAAATATGAGCTTTTTGGCGTGAAAAAATCAATAATTGAAATCACTAAGCCAGCCCAAAGTTTTACGCCGGAAGAAATAATTGCTTCAATCAAAAAATAATTATGGATAATCTTTTCCCTAAATCATGGAAAGCAGAAACCAAGCCCCATCTTTTTTGTCCGGGGTGCGGCCATGCTTTGGCTTTAAAACAGCTGGGCTTAGCGGTTGATGAATTAGGTTGCCAAAAAAATATGGCGCTGGGCATAGATATCGGCTGTTCGCTTCTGGCTTGGGATTTTTTTAATATTGATACGACACAAACACACCATGGCCGCACCGTACCCGTAATGGTTGGCTATAAAATGGCGCGGCCTGAACGCCTGGCTGTGGCTTATATGGGCGAGGGGGGAGCTTATGCCATTGGATTGCAATCGCTGCTGCATGCCGCTTTGCGGAACAGCCCGGTGATGGTAATCGTTATTAATAATGAAAATTATGCTATGACCGGCGGACAAATGTCGCCGACAACGCCAATTGGCAAAATAACTACCACTTCACCAAACGGCAAAGAAATAATTTTTGGACCCGGCTTCAAAGGGCCGGAAATTATCCGGCAATTAGCCGCCAAAAACGCTTTTATCTCCCGCGGTTCAACGGCTAATCCTTTAGTCTTAAAAATTTTAATAAAAAAAGCTTTGGAAAATCAGATAAAAAACAATAGTTTTTCTTTTTTGGAAATCTTATCTTTTTGCCCGACTAATTGGCGAACCGATGCCACAGCCAGCCTCTCGCAGCTAAAAGAAATGGAAAAATTATATCCCTTAGGAGAATTTAATTAATCATGAAAACAACAAAAATTATTATTGCCGGTATGGGCGGACAGGGCGTCCAGGTTTTAGGAAAAATTTTGGGCCAAGCCGCGGCGCAAAACGGTTTGGCGGCTTCTTATATTCCTTTATTCGGCGTTGAACAGCGCGGCGCGCCTTCAGTGGCTTATATTATTATCAATGACACCCAGGTCCGCTATCCGCTTTTTAAAACCGCCGACTGGGCGCTAATTTTGCATCCGCGGGCTACTGATGTTGTCGCCAATCATATCAGCCAAAAAACAAAAGTTATTTTTGACAGCTCGCTGATGGCTCCGCCTATGATTAATAAAAAACCAGCCGAATTATTAGGGCTGCCGGCAACCAAACTAGCCAATGAAAAATTTTTTATTAAAGCCGCTAATTTAATCATTTTGGGAAAAATTGCCCGAGAGTTGGGACTGCCGGAAAATTTAATTTGGCAGGAAACAGAAACCGTTATGAGTAAAAAATTAAAAAATGAAAAAACCAAAGACAAAAGCCGATCGGCAATCACTTGGGGATATAAAATAACTTTAGAAAAAAATAATTTTTCTCTGCCGAGCTTTCAGCCAAAAAAAGGCGTCATTAACCTAAAAGGTGCTGATAAACATGGCTGGCTAATACCAGAGCGCTGTAAGGGGTGCGGCATTTGTTTGGCAAAATGCCCGGCTGGTGCCGTAAAATTTTCTGCCCACACCGGCTCATTTGCCACATCTTTGCCAGAGATAGATTTAACCAAATGCACTGCCTGCGGCAATTGTTTTTTATTTTGCCCGGACGGAGCAATAAAAATTGAAAAAGATAAAAAATAATATGTTAAACAAAACACTGCAAAAATTTTTAGCAACCAATAAAGCCAAATACGAAATTATTGAACATAAAACCGTCTACACGGCTTTTGACAAAGCAGCGACACTGGGCGTTAAACCGGAGACAATCGGGAAGACTGTTCTGGTATCGTTGGATAAAGATATAATTTTCGGTTTAATTCCGGCTAATAAAAATCTGGATAAAAAAAAGGTTTTAGCCGCGTTTAATAAACTACGGCAAAAAAATAAACAGCCAAAATATAAAAAAATAGATTTTGTGGCGGAAAAATGGATGAAAAATAATATTAAAGGCATTGACTTAGGCGCTACGCCGCCCTTTGGCGCGCTATACCAGGCGCCATTTTTCATTGATAATATTTTAACAAGACTTACAAAAATCATCATCAATGGCGGCCAATACGAAATTTCACTGAAAATTTCACCGGCGATCTTAATAAAAATTAATCAAAATGTTCTTAAGGGTGGTTTTTCAATGGCTAAAAAATGAAACTTAAATTTTTTCTGACAGGAATATTGGCTGGATTATTAATAGCGGCAAGCCCGCTGCTGTTTTCTTTTTCAAAAAAATATATTGCCGGCTTAACTAATAAACCAAAACAAGAACCCGTTCTGATAAAAGCCACCGGCAAAGACAGTAATGACCGGCACAGCTTACCGCTGGCCGCCGATATTTTTCTAGCTTCAGAACAGATTTTTATTAAACCGACACGCCATTGGGATGTTAAAGAGGCTAATATTCCCGCTAAAATTGCCTTGATTTACGAAACATCTCAAAATAATATTTTATTTAAAAAAAACGGCATCAATGAGCCGCGGCCAATCGCCAGCCTGACTAAAATGATGACAGCTTTAGTTGTTATTGACAATACGAAACTGGATAGCGTTTTCACGGTCAGCAAAAATGCAGTTGATACAATCGGCAATATGGGCGGACTGGCGGTTGAAGAGAAATTAACTGTTGAATCACTTTTGAAAATTCTATTGATTGAGTCAAGCAACGATGCGGCAATAGCACTAGCGGAAAACATTGCCGGCGGCAATGTGGAAAATTTCGTCAGCCTAATGAATGCTAAAGCGCAAACCCTGGGCCTAAAAAATACTTTTTTCGCCGATTCTTCCGGCCTGTCACCAGCAAACAAATCAACCGCCTGGGAGCTAATCTTAATAATGAAAGAAATATTAAAGAATCCGCTATTGAGCGAAATAATGCGCTCCGCGACCGCCGATGTTATTTCCCAAAATAATCAACAACATCATTTAACCAATACGAATAAACTATTGTTCGGCATGACCGATATTATAGCCGGTAAAACCGGCTATACGGAAGAAGCCGGAAATTGTATGGTTTTAGCAGTTAAATCGCCATATAACGGCGGCGCGATTATCAGTGTGGTGATGGGTGCTGAGGATCGGCTGGCAGAGACAGAAACATTGATAAAATGGACAAAAGAGGCGTTTTTATGGTAAATTATTCATATGCCTGACTTATTCCAAATATCCAGGGTTTTGGGTTTGACTGGATTAGGTTTTGTTATCTCTTTTGCGCTTACACCCATCTGGATTCATTTTTTATATAAATATCGATTAGGCAAACAAATTCGCGCGGAGGGGGCGCCGATTTTTAATCAACTGCATCAAAAGAAGGAAGGCACGCCAACTATGGGCGGCCTGCTTATTTGGCTGACAGTTCTTATCCTGGCGCTGATTTTTTGGGGCCTTTCGCGCCTCGGTTTTGATTCAATCATCAGTAAATTTAATTTTTTAAACCGCAGCGAAACGCTTTTGCCTTTGGGCGCGCTAGTGGCATCAGCCTTAGTCGGAATAGCCGATGATTTATTAGGTATTTTCCGCGTTGGACCAAATGGCGGCGGTCTTAAAATGCGCCACCGCTTATTAATTTATACTTCGGTTGCGGCCTTCGGCGCCTGGTGGTTTTATGCCAAATTAAGCTGGAGCGTCATCCATATACCATTTATCGGCAATTTTGATATCGGTCTTTGGTATGTTTTAATATTTATCTTCGTTTTAGTCTCAACTTCTTTTTCGGTCAATGAAACAGACGGCCTGGACGGTTTGGCTGGCGGCACACTGCTCACAGCTTTTGGCGCTTTTGGCGTTATCGCATATTCGCAGGGCCATTATAATTTAGCGGCTTTTTGCGGTATAATTATCGGCGGTTTATTGTCTTTTTTATGGTTTAATATCTACCCGGCGCGTTTTATTATGGGAGATACCGGCGCCATGTCACTGGGCATCACCTTGGCCATTATCGCCATGCTGACTAATCAATTTTTAATACTGCCCTTAATTGGTTTTATTTTGGTTTTAGAATCAGGCTCAGTCATCATTCAAACTCTTTCTAAAAAATTCCGGCGCGGCAAGAAAATATTCCTTTCCGCACCTATCCATCACCATCTAGAAGCCAAGGGCTGGCCGGAAGCTAAAATTACCATGCGCTTTTGGATTGTCTCCTGGGTCATGGCGGGATTAGGATTAATTATTGTGTTTTTAGACAGATTTTATATGTAAATAAAAACTATGGAATTAAGTGATTTTAAAAATAAAAAAATTACGGTTATGGGCATTGGCCTCCACGGCGGGGGAATCGGCGTGATAAAATTTTTAGCCGCCCAGGGAGCAAATATTTTAGCGACTGATTTACGGAACCGGGAAGAATTAAAATTATCATTAGAGCAATTGGCAAAAATTAAAAATATCAAATATGTTTTAGAGGGCCATCGGCTGGAAGATTTTGCCGAAACAGATATGGTCATAAAAAATCCCGGCGTGCCCGATGATAATGAATTTATTAAAGTAGCGCGCGCTAAAAATATTCCCGTGGAAAGTGATATTGGCATTTTTTTTGAGCTGTGTCCGGCACCAATTATCGGCGTTACCGGCACCAAAGGCAAATCAACCACCGCTACCTTATTGGCCCATTTTTTAGGAAAAAAATACCCGCAAGTTATTTTAGCCGGCAATATTCGCTCTTCAGTTTTATCCAAACTGCCAGAAATTAATAAAGATTCTATTGTTGTTTTAGAGTTATCTTCCTGGCAGCTGGCCGACGCCAAAAACCACAAAATCAGCCCCTACGTGGCGATTCTAACTAATATTTTTGAAGACCATTTAAACCGCTATGCTAATTATGAAGAATACGTAAATGATAAACGCCTGATATTTAAATACCAAAAACCTAAAGATTATTTGTTTATAAATTATAATGAATCAAACCTGCGGGAAATTGCCAAAGAAACGAAATCAAAAGTTTATTTTTATTCGCCCAACGGCGATGAACTGCTCGAACATAATTTGCCTGTTTTAAGCCAAGAACCACGACTGGGCGCTTACTTTCGGGGACAAAAAATTTATTTTGGCGCGAATCAAGAAGAAATATGCTCTTTAAAAGATATAAAAATGATGGGACGGCATGTCATTAATAATGTCTTAGGCGCCATCTCCGTAGCTAAACTTTATGATGTAAAAAACAGCGATATTAAAATTGCTTTACACGATTTTCCCGGCTTAGAAGGCCGCTTGCAATTTATTGCGCAGAAAGGAGGAGTAAAATTCTATAATGACACGACCGCCACCACGCCGGAATCAACCATTGCCGCGCTCAATGCCTTAGCAGATAATTTTAAAGATATAAAAAACCGGCTGGTTATAATTGCCGGCGGCGCTGATAAATCCCTGAATTTTAAAGATCTAGCAAAAAATATCTGCGACAAATGCCAGGGAATAATTCTACTCAAAGGAACAGCAACTGATAAAATAAAAAAAGAAATAGACCATTGCTTAAAAAACAATTCAGAAATTAACCTCGACATTAAAGAAATTGATTTAATGGAAAAAGCCGTTGAATTAGCCTATAAGAAAGCCGGTAAAAATGGTTTGGTCCTTTTATCGCCCGGCTGCGCTAGCTTTGGCCTGTTTAAGCATGAATTTGAAAGAGGAGACAAGTTTAACCAAGCCGTTAAAGAATTAAAATAAAGGATATAAAAAATCCTAAAAAATAGTGCCAACCCGCCATTCCTTTCAAAAACCAGATTTTATTTTTCTGATCACGCTGGGCATTATTATCGCCTTCGGCCTTTTAATGCTGGCCAGCGCCAGTGTGCCCTTATCGCAAGAAAAATTTGGCACCAGTTATTATTATTTGAAATCGCAAATTTTACGGGGTTTATTGCCGGGTTTAGCATTATTTATAATCGGATATCTTTTGCCTTATAGATTTTGGAAAAAATTTGCTTTGCTGGGCTTAATTTTGGGCATC
>CAZNNV010000028.1:6939-8397 GCA_964574515.1 uncultured Candidatus Saccharibacteria bacterium | reverse complement strand
TTGAATCGGGAATGACTATCTGTTTGGAAGGCAAGGGCATGCCGCGTCTACAGCGGCGGGGTTTCGGCGACATGCTGGTGAAGATTACAGTTAAAACACCGAAAAAAATATCTCACCGGGCAAAAGGGTTATTAGAAGAATTGAAAAAAGAATTAGAATAAGACAAGGTAATTGATTTCAATTTATAATTGGCAGGGATTATGAATTTTGATTTTATTAATAATTTTTCTTTTTCCGGTGCTAATGATTGGATTTTATTGCTGATCTTTTTAGGGGTGGCCTTTGTTTATGGTTTGACCATGGGCCGTGGCCGGTTGCTAGTGGTTATCTTAGCTACTTATTTTGCTTATTTTTTGGTTAAGGCATTTCCTTGGAAAGAGCTGTCTTTTTTGGGGCTAAAGCAAGAACCCGGCAGTGCGGTGCAGATTTTTATCTTTTTAGCTGTCATTTTAGGTTTTTATTTTTTAATTCCTTATTCGTCTTTGCGCGTGCTGGTTAGCAGCCGCGGCCGCGGTGTTAGGGGTAAGCTTTGGCAGCTGTTAATTTTTAGTATTTTGCAGATCGGTCTAATCTTAGAGATGGTGATCAATTTTTTACCGCCAAAAGTTATTGTTGCTTTAAGTCCGTTGGCTAAATTAATTTTTATCGGTCCCTGGCCGTATTTCATTTGGATTTTATTGCCATTTTTGGCAATTATATTTTTACGCCAAAGCCGGCATTATGATGTGGGAGGTTAAATCGGCGGTTGATTTTTTTAAAAAAATGTTGTAGACTATTTTAAGGTTAGAAACCTTTTTTTGTTTGGGCGCCGGTAGCTCAGTCGGTAGAGCACCTGCCTTTTAAGCAGAGGGTCGTGGGTTCGATTCCCTCCCGGCGCACAAAAAAATACTTATCCACAACTTCGAGTATAGACAACTCTTTTTATTCAGCCGATAATAAAAGTAATGGATAATATCCATAGGATAATAATATTTTAAAAGCCCGGACTCTCATTAGAGAGAAGCGGGTTTTTTGTTGAAAGGAGGTGAAACGAGATGGTATTACAATCATGGACTGAGGTGACTGTGACAGCGTTTCAGTCGCTTTGGGAGGGTTTCATCGGCTTTTTGCCAAATATTTTAGGCGCTTTAATAATATTTTTGATTGGTTGGGCGATTGCGGTCGGTTTGAATAAACTTATTACGCAAATTTTACGCGTTTTAAAGATTGATGCGACATTGGAAAAAGTTGGCACTGGTAAATTTTTTGAGCGCGCAGGCGTTAAAATGGATTTTGCTGGCTGGATTGGCGCTTTCGTTAAATGGTTTTTAGTGTTCGTCTTTTTGTTGGCGGCAACCGATATCTTGCAATTACAGGATGTGAGTATCTTTTTACGCAGTGTTTTGTCTTACATCCCTAACGTAATCGTGGCGGTTTTAGTTTTTTTTGTTTATAACCTAACCGCTAATGGCCTTAAGT
>CAZNNV010000028.1:0-6929 GCA_964574515.1 uncultured Candidatus Saccharibacteria bacterium | reverse complement strand
GGCGGTTTTAGTTTTATTGGTGGCGATCTGGTTCTCAACGGTTTTGAAAAAAATTATTATGGCCAGTGTTTCGGCGACCAATATTAAAGCTGCGGCTTTTCTTTCGGCAATTACCCGCTGGGCGATATTGATTTTTGGTCTTTTCGCCGCGTTAATACAATTAGGCGTTGCTCCGGCATTGCTTCAAACAATTGTCACCGGTTTAATCGCGATGTTAGCGATTGCCGGCGGTTTGGCATTCGGTTTGGGCGGCAAGGACTTAGCGACGAGCTATTTAAATAAATTGCGCAAAGAAATAAACGATTAAGCTTAACTGTGTTTTAATAAAAACACAAAAAATTCCCCGTTCCGCCGGTTGGCGGATAACGGGGAATTTTTGTTATAAAATATATCGTTTAATATTTTTATGTAAATTGTCGTCCGATAATATTCTGATGTCCGCGTAAAAATTCTTTAGCCGAAAGCGGCCTGCCGCCTTCCAGCTGTAGTTTTTTGATAATTAGCGCGCCGGTGCTAGTTTGGACAGCTATTTGGTTATTATCTGTAATAAAAATAGTTCCTGATGGTTTGCTGGAATTTTCTTTTAAAATGTCAGATTCTAAAATTTTTATAATTAGCGATTGACCGTTGGCGATTTGCGTGTGGCTGCCCGGCCAGGGCGCATAGGCACGGATTTGGCGTTCAATTGTTTCGGCAGAGTTTTGCCAATTAATCCGGCCATCTTCTTTTTTAATAATTTTTGTATCAGTGGCTTGTGATTCGTCTTGGGGCCGCGGTATAATTTTACCAATTAAATAATCGGGTAAAATCTTTAATAGCAAATCGGCGCCGAGCAGAGATAATTTTTGGGATAATTCAGAAGCCATGATTTTGCTATTTGCTATTAGTAATTTGCCATTAGCTATAATCGGTCCCGCGTCAACGCCAAGAGCCATTTTCATAATAGTGACGCCGGTTTCCGTGTCGCCTCTGAGGATCGTATTTTGGATTGGCGACGGGCCGCGGTATTTGGGGAGGAGTGAAGGGTGAATATTCAGGCAGCCATATTGGGGGATATTTAAAGTTTCTTGAGTGAGAATAAGGCCATAGGCGGCGGTAATAATTAGCGAATGACTTATGGCTAATAGCTTACGGTTTAATTCTTTTTTATCGGCTGGCTGGAAAACGGGTATATTATATTTTTGAGCAAGGGTTTTAACCGGCGGAGAAGTCATAATTTGTTTCCGGCCGACCGGCTTATCCGGCGCGCAAAAAACTGTCATGGGCTTAAAATCCGAATTAGCTAATTTATCTAAAATCGGCACGGCAAATTCCGGCGTGCCGAGGAAGGCAATTTTAATACCTGAAACCTTGACATTATCCATTTATGTGTTGTATAATATTATAATCGGTTAGTAGCTTTAAAACCGAATAAAAATACATTTAATCTGTGTTAGTTATATTTTCAATTTAAATTGAAAATATAATTGGTTTGTTTGGGAAAAATGAAAATTTAATTTTCGCTTTTCCCTCACTGCCAATTATAGCGCAGATATAGATAAAATCCAAAAAAATTAGAAAGGAGAAAGAAATTGGCAAAACCACAATGGCATGTTGCGCCGACCAGTATTTGTGCTGGGTTGGCCTATTGGCTGGGGGCGGGATGGCAGGAGGTAATAATCGCGGGTTTTCTGGGTTTTTTCATTGATGGTGATCATATGTCGCTTCGGCGATGGCGGAATATCCGCGAAGGTCACCCAAAGGATTATGTGCCGGGCTGGGTTGATTATTTTCATACCTGGTATGCAGCGGCAATATTCATCATTTGCGGTGCTTTTACCGGTTGGTGGTTCGCCTTGGCGTCATACATAATTCATATTTTGATTGATGCCGGCAACAGCGAAAACCTCGTTTCACATGAGGCGCCCCTACCTGAATATCTTTATCGTTTTTATCCATCCTGGTTGACTTATCGATCGGGTTTATAAAATCCAAAAAAATTAAGTATTGAAAGGGGAGAACGATGGGCTTTAAAAATTTTTGGGCGGAACTAAGTTGGCGAGTGCGGATATTTTTTATTTTATCCGCGATTGTATCTGGGTATATGGTTTGGATTATATATTCGGATTACAACCAATCCACAACGAGGTCGCTTTTCTGGGGCCTCGGTCTGCCGCTTGGATCTTTACTGGCCTATTGGGTTATCATTGGGTCTATCTGGTTGATGGAAAAAGGGGCAATGACAAGGGTCGGCGGTTGGCTTGTTGAAAAAGCCGCGACTTTAATGCAGGCCGTATTTGCTCTTTGGGTTGTTTTGACTTCTGTCTGTGTTTGGACAGGGGTATTCTCGAAGGATTCTTTTCCCTCGTTACAATATGTGATTGTGGGGATAGGGTCGGTGCTGGTCTGGGCAGGCCTCGTCGCTTTGAAAAGGTGGCGGGACAAGGAAAGAAAAAATCGTTACGTCCGAAGTTTGCGGCCGGCGTAACGAAAAAAAGTTCTTTGCAGTTAATATTTTTGACCCTCGGGGCTGGATGCTCTGAGGGTCCTTTTTTTATAATAAATCTAGCGGGTCGATGGAAATCTCCCAGTTAGCGGGAATGTATTGCAATAAAGAATCTCTTTTAAGAAAGAATTCTTTATTAATTGGAAATTGGAAATTGGAAATTGGAAATTTTATAATAATATTCCAAACATATTTGCCTTTTTGTTTTGGGATGAAGGCGGGAAGAGGGTCGGAGAGAATGGCACCATAACACCCCCTTTCCGCCGGTTGGCGGATCTCCCCCTTTTTTAAAGAGGGGGAGGAGGTGGGGGTGTTGGGGTTTATTCTTTTTAGCTTCGCTGCTAAAATTTTCGCTTCTTGGCCAGCACGTTTGGGATCGCGGTGGCGGAAAGTCAGTTTGATAATTTGAGAGAATGGCGGATAATTCAATAATTTTCTTGTTTCTGTTTCATCGTCATAAAAACTTTGCCAATTGCCGGCGGCAGCGGATTGGATGATAGAATTTTCTGGATTGTGGGTTTGAATAATGATATTATTTTGTATCTTTTTCAGCATGGCAATTATCTGCCAGGTTCTTTCGCCGGATTGGTAATCAGGAAGATGTAAAAGTGTGTCAGCTGATATAACGCCGATAACCGCTGGCGGGCGCTGGGTAATTTCGGTTTTATAAGAAAATAAAATTTGGGTGGCGATTAAAATATCGGTTTTACTTTCAATATAATTCTGAATAATTTTTTGCTGATCTTTGGCTTTGGGCGCGGCGTCGCTGTCCAAGCGCGCGATTTTGGCAGCGGAAAATAATTTTTGCGCTTCCAGTTCTACTTTTTGCGAACCGATGCCGACGGTTTTAACGCGGTCGCTTCGGCATTCGGGGCAGATTGACGGTGGTTCCGTTTGAGCGCCGCAGCGGTGGCAAAGCAAGCGCGGTTTTTGGTTAATTAAATGATGTGCCAGCGGCGCGTCGCAATTAGCGCATTTGGCGATATAGCCGCAATCGCGGCAAAGCACAAAGTTAGCCGCGCCGCGCCGGTTAATAAATAAAATTATCGGCTGCTGGCGCCTTAGCGCATCTTTTATTGCTGTTTGCAGGGCGCGGCTGAAAATAGAAAAGTTGCCGGCTTTCATTTCGGCGCGAAAATCAATAATTTGAGCCGGCAATAGTTCTCCCTTTTTTTCTTTAAAAGAGAGAAGGGAAATAGGAATAGAAATTGTCGGTATATCGCTATTTAGGGTTAATTTCGCCTTAAAAATTTCCGTTAGTTTTTGTGCGGCAATAATGGCTGAATAATGCGGCCGCATATCCCAGGAGCGGTGCGATGGATTAGTCGCATCTTCAACAATAATCTCTTTGAGATTGATAAAGGGTAGAAAAATTGCCGAGCGTGTGCCGATAATTGTTTGAATTTCAGCATTTTTAATTTGTTGCCAAATTTCTTTCTGCTTTTTTTTAGTGAGATCGGAATGCCAGATAACAGCATTGGGCTTATGGGAAGAATAAAATATATTGGCTTGGGAGATAGTTGGGAAAAGGATTAATTTTTGAGATTTGGGTGCTCGCATCGTTCTGCGAGCGATCGATCCTTCGATCTTTGGCCTCATTATGACGCTTTGTGTCATTTTTAAAAACATACCCGGCGAGGTAAAATAATATTGTCCTAAAAACAGTGTCAGTTGGATTTGTTGTGGCGTTAAAATTGGTTCAGCAAAAATCAGGCGGCTGATGCTTTTTAGCTCGTAGGCCGCTTTTTTTATTTCCTGTCGGAAATCAGCAGCCGGATGCGAATCTAGAACAATGCCGTATTCTTTTCTTCTGCCCAGCGGAATTTCCACTAACGTGCCGATAGTTAAATTAGAACTATAAAAATAGCTTAAAATCTGCGGCTGGGTATGAGGGGTTTTGGTTAAGGGAAGGATATCGATGATGAACATATTTTCGTTGTCATTGTATCATTGGGCGTGATATGATAGCAATATGAAACATCGAGTTTTTATTGCTATAAATTTGCCGGAGGGGGTAAAAAAACGGCTGAAACTTTGGCAAGAAGCGCATGATGAATTACCGGTGCGCTGGACCAAGGAGCCAAGTTTGCATTTGACGCTGGTTTTTATCGGTTATGTTAGTTCCGAGCAAGTGGTGGAAATTTGTCGGGTGGCGCGCGAAACGGCGCAAAGCTTTGAGCCGTTTGAGATGAATTTTGACCGGATTATTTTTGGACCTTTAGGCAAAAATCCCCCAAGAATGATTTGGTTGACCGGAGAGCCAAATAAACAGTTGAGTGAGTTAAAAACAGCGTTGGAAGACGCTTTATTAAATTGTGATTCCGGTTTGAGCCATGTTGAAAAAAGATCGTTTAAGCCGCACATAACTTTGGCGCGGATTCAGCCGGATAGATGGGCACAACTAACTAATTCGCCGGCGATTAATGAAAGTTTTTCAGCCCGGTTTGATGTTAATAGTATAGAAGTGATGGAGAGCGATTTAAAGCACGATGGAGCGGAATATGCGGTCATGGAATCGTGCGAGCTAAAAACCTAGATGGAATTGCTTGGCGTAAAAATTGATAATTTTTCTTTAATTGAAGTCCTGCAAAAAATTCAGGGATTTTTGGTTGATGGCGGTCAGCATCAAATAGCCACAGTTAATCCGGAATTTATTGTTTTGGCGCAAAAAGACAGGGAGTTTCGGGAAATTTTAAATCGGGCGGATTTGAATGTGGCAGATGGGTTTGGCATTGTTTTGGCAGCGCGGCTGACGGGGAAAAAAATAATGAGGGTGGCAGGAGTAGATTTAATCGAAAACCTTCGGCTGCGCTTAGGAAATAATAAGATTTTTTTATTCGGCGGAGAAAATGGGGCGGCCGAGAAGGCCGCGCGGGATTGGCCGGTAGTAATCGGTTTTAGTGAAAATCCGGAAAACGCGGTAGAATTGATTAATGGATGCCAGCCGGATATTCTATTGGTGGCTCTAGGCGCGCCGAAACAAGAAAAATGGATTACGCAGAATTTAGCCAAAATTCCGAGCGTCAAAGTGGCAATTGGCGTGGGCGGGGCGTTTAAATTTTTATCGGGGCAAGTGCGCCGCGCGCCACGCTGGCTGCGGCGAATCGGCTTGGAATGGGCTTGGCGGACAATAATGGAACCATCACGGATTATGAAAGTCTGGCGGTCGGTGATAGTTTTTGGGTGGTTGGTATTAAAGGCTCGGGCAATCGCCGCAAAAGATGCCGTCGGTTAGTAATGTTATAAAAATAACGATTGTCTCCGGCCGCGGCTCATGTCTCGCCGCGCCTTAAAAATAATAAAAAACAAATACGCGGGCGCGGCTGCGGATATGCTTTTGTCGGCGACCACCCTCGCTTTAAAGGTTATGAAAATTCACTTTATTGGTATTGGCGGAATTGGCATAAGCGCTTTGGCGCGGTATTTTTTGGCCGAAGGAAATGAGGTGAGCGGATCGGATTGTGCGGAAAGCTCAATATTAAATGAATTGAAAATTGCAGGAGCAAAAATATTTATCGGTCATCAGAAAGAAAATATTAAAGAACCGGATTTGGTGGTATTTAGCGCGGCGGTGCCGGATGACAATCCGGAATTGATTGAAGCGCGCCGGCTTGGCATAAAATGCCAAAAATATGCCGAAGCGCTGGGCGATTTGACTAAAAATATGTTTACCATCGCAGTTTCCGGCATGCACGGCAAAAGCACGACTACGGCGATGATTGGGCTGATGATGGAAAAAGTGGGTTTGGATCCAACGGTGATTCTGGGAACAAAGGTTCGCGAATGGGATAACAGTAATTTTCGTTTGGGTAGAAATAAATATTTAGTTATTGAAGCAGACGAATATGATCGGTCGCTTTTAAATTATTGGCCGAAAATTTTAGTTTTGTTAAATATTGAGGAAGAGCATTTGGATACTTATGCCGGCGGTTTGCCGGATATTATGAAAACATTTGAAGAATACGTATCGCATTTAAGCAATGACGGAACACTTATATATAACGGTGAAAATAATAATACTGTGAGAATAGCGCAAGGCGCAGAGGGCAGGGCACAGAACTACGCCTTAAAATCTGAAACTGAAAATTTAAAGCTAAAAGTTCCCGGCAGGCATAATATAAGTAATGCCAATGCCGCGCTGGCGGTAGCAGGGGTTTTAGGTATTGATGAAAAAATTGCGGTGGAGGCGCTTAATGAATTCAGTGGCACTTGGCGGCGGATGGAATATAAGGGTGATATAAACGGCGCTAAAATTTATGATGATTATGGCCACCATCCGACAGAAATCAAGGCGACGCTGGAGGGCGCGCGCGAGCTATTGGATATTAGCCATAAGCCAGATGCTAAATTATGGTGCGTTTTTCAGCCTCATCAATACCAGCGGACACAGAAATTATTTGACCAGTTTCTCGGCGCTTTTGATGCGGCAGATGAAGTAATCATT
>CAZNNV010000027.1:6290-8419 GCA_964574515.1 uncultured Candidatus Saccharibacteria bacterium | reverse complement strand
CTTCTATATCTTTTAATGGTTCGCTTTCAATCCCTGGAATATTAAAACCCAGTTTTTTCATAATTTCTATATATTCCGGATGGGGCGCCGGCGTGCCGTGCGAATCGGCCGTCCCGGTTAATTTACCGTAATCCTTGCCTTTAATGGTATGACAAATAACTACCGTGGCGCGGCCATTGCTAAAACTAACCCGCGCTTTTTTATAAGCATAAGCTAATTCCAAAATATCGTGACCATCAACTTCAATGATATTCCAACCGGAGGCCAGCCAATAATTAACATACGGCTGGCTAATAACCTCTGTTATCGGCCCATCAATGCCAAAACCATTATAATCTAAACTGACAATAATATTATCGGCGCCCATAGAAATAATGCTATTGCGCGCTTCAAAACTCATCCCCTCTTCGGTCTCGGCATCACCGGCCAACACAAAAATTTTAGCATCTAAACCGTTTGTTTTTTGCAACAGCGCCAGACCAAGCGCCACCGAAAAACCATGCCCCGAAGCGCCGGTGCAAGCATCAGCCAGCGGATAAGTTGATTCCACATGGCCGCTCGGCCCGTCGCAATGGCGGAAACGCGCCAGACACGTTGGCAGAACCGTGCCTAATTTTTCTTTATCAATTTTTTGGCCCTGACGAGATAATGACTCTGATATCAAAGCTAGGGTCGCATGAAGCAATGGCGTGCAATGACCGGCTGACCAAACAAGACGATCACGACCCGGATGTTTCGGCTCTAATGGATCAAACGCCATAACTTCGGACAATAAAAGAGCCAGCATCTGCTCAACTTTGGAAGACGAACCGCCCGGATGGCCGGATTTTACACTATCAATCGCAACAAAAGCTAAACCGCGAATAATTTTGGCTAATTGTTCGGTTTGTGCCTTATCGATGCCGGCTAAAGGAGCTAGGGCTAGCTGGCGCAGATCCAAATAGGCCCCGCCTTCAACTAAATGCTGAAAGCGTTGCGGCTCGGCTTTTTTTAGTGCTTCTAATTCTTCATGATTAAGAATGTTATACATGAAAATAATTTAGACAAAGGATATTAACCTTATATTTTTATTTTTAGTTTTTATACTTTTATAAACTTATTTTAACATTATGCCTCTTTATCCGCAACGCCATGATTCAAAAATAAATGATAATCCCGGGAAAAAAGTTTCTGAGCCAAACAAAAAATGCTGTAAGTGATAAAAAAAGCGGCAAAAACATCAATAGAATAATGCAAATGTCCTAATAAAACTACAAAACCGAAAAACATTGAACAAAGAATGAAGAATGTCCTCAAATATTTTTTTTTCCAAAAAAGTAAAGCCAAAAGATAAGGAAAACCGGTATGAGAAGAAAAAAATAAATCATTGCCAGAAGAAATATTCTGGATGAAACGGCCCGGATCAATAAAAGAATGGTTCGGCGGCACGGCTAAATGCGTCAAAATAATAAAAGCCGAACGGATTAAAATAAAGACTGCAATGGTTTTAACGGCAAAGGGAATTTTTTGCGGCTCTTTAAGCAAAAAGATAATCGCCAGCGCTATAAACATCGCAAATCCTTCCACAAAAATAAAATTAACATTAATAACCGGCAAATTATCAAGAATTAAATCAGAAACATAATTGCTGGCGCGATTGGAAACAAAAACATTAGCGGCATAATTAACAAAAAAACTAAAAAGCAAAAAAAGAAAACCCAGACCGGCGTTCAGATAAAAATACCTTTGCGGCCATAATGATTTATGGTCACGAATA
This sequence comes from uncultured Candidatus Saccharibacteria bacterium, assembly GCA_964574515.1. Classification (GTDB taxonomy): domain Bacteria; phylum Patescibacteriota; class Minisyncoccia; order Portnoybacterales; family GWB1-42-6; genus CAZNNV01. The sequence continues at coordinate 6,663 of CAZNNV010000027.1, read as the reverse complement.
GTTTTTTTTATTATTTCTATGATTGACATTTCTTTTTTAAAAAATATCTCTTATACTTAAACCGTAATAATAAATAAGCCTAAACAGAAAATCGTCACCCTTTGGCTTTATAAATCGACTATATTAATTATAATAAATCCGCGATAGGACAACAAGCTCATCAATGATCCTTCCTTTTGACCAAGCTATTGCCTGGCTTCTCCATTTCCGATATTTAGCCCTCTTCCCCATCGTGGTGGCAGAAGGGCCGATTGCCACAATTTTAGTGAGAAATGGCACTTTGAAAAAAGGAGATCAAATCATTATGGCTGGAGTCAAAGGGAAAGTGAGAGGTATGTTTGACTTTTCAGGCAAGAGCTTGGATCAGGCCGGG
>CAZNNV010000027.1:0-6280 GCA_964574515.1 uncultured Candidatus Saccharibacteria bacterium | reverse complement strand
TTTTACCAAGGTTTTAAACATATTTTATCTTAGCTTATTTGATTATCGTCGCCGGCGATATTACCGGTGATGCCGCTTATTACGCCATCGGCCGTTGGGGGCGGGAAAAATTCATCGGGCGCTGGGGCAAATATATCGGCCTGCCTTTGGAACGCATCGACAACATAGAAAAACATTTTCAAAAACATGGCAGTAAAACCCTTTTTATCGGCAAAATGGCGCACGGCATTGGCGCAATTTTTTTAGTCGCTGCCGGTTTAGTTAGAATGCCTTTTATTAAGTTCATCTCGGCAAATTTTATCGCTACTTTGTTTAAATCATTGATTTTACTGTTAATCGGTTATTTTTTTGGCCAAGCAATAGTCAAGATAAACTCTGTTTTGGAATTCATCAGCGCCGCCTCAATCAGCGCCGGCCTTATCGCTATCTTATTTTTTTTCCATTATTATAAAAAAAGCGGCGATAAAAAACTTTAATGAACAACGGTTATCTTAAAGAAAATTTTGTCCAAACCGACGCGGGTAAAATTTTTTATTATTCCCAAACGCCCTTTCCCGGCCAGCCAACGATTATCTTTCTACATGGCCTTTCTTCCAATCATAGCACCTGGAATTTTGCCGTTGGCGCCGCTGAAAAAATGGGTTTTAATTTTCTAGCCCTTGATTTGCGCGGACATGGCCATTCCGATAAAAGTAAAAAAAGAAACTTATACCAAATTCCGATTTTTGCGCATGATCTTCAAGAAGTTATTACCAAAGAAAATATTAACCAGATTATTCTAGTCGGCTATTCTTTTGGCGGCCAAATTGCACTGGACTATGCCCTGCGATATCCGACCAAAATAAAAAAACTCGTTTTAATCAGCACCAACCATGTTAATCCCCTGCGATACAAACACTTAAATTTCCTGACCTGGCCGGCCTATGGCGCGGTCAATCTATTGGCCTGGTTACTCCTTTGGCAAAAGAGAAAAAAATATTATTATTTTGACCAGGCCAAAGACAGCGGCTATTGGCGCTCCACGCTCAAAGGTTATCTGACTATGCCGCTCTCGGTTAATTTTTGGCTGCTGGCGCAAACCGCCCATCTTGATTTCCGCCATAACCTGGATAAAATCGCCTGCCCAACGCTTTTAATCAGAAGCCAATCCGACCCGTTTCTATCACAAAAAGAGGTTAATGATATGAAACAAAAAATAAAGCTTTCTGAAACTGCAGTTATTAACGAACCGTCACATTTTTTGGCCTCGCGCCATCAAGAAAAAACCATGGAAATCATAAGTGAATTCCTAAAAGAAAAAATATCATGAAAATTGCCATTTTTAGCGATACTTTTTTACCGCAGGCCAACGGAGCGGCAACCACTGTTTATCAGTCGGCAAAAAGCTTAATGGACTTAGGCCATGAAGTGGCAATTTTTTCAGCGGCTAAAAATTCAAAAAAATATATTGAACAAAAATATAATAATTTAAAAATTTTTTCCCTGCCTTCCTTCCCGGCTTTGGTATATCCGACCCAACGGCTGGCTTTGCCTTTTTTACTTTCTTTCAACCAGCTTAAAAAATTTAAACCCGATATTATCCATACCCATACCCCTTTTGCCGTCGGCTGGGAAGCAATTATTGAAGCAAAAATTTTAAAAATACCGCTCGTCGGTACGCACCACACTTTTTATGACGATTATTTAAAGCACGTCAAGCTAGACTATAAATGGGGTAAAAAATTTTCCTGGAAATATACTGTAGCCTATTATAACCGCTGCGATTTGGTTTTAAGCCCCAGCCAAACATTAGCTGACGCGCTTAAAAAACAAGGCCTCAAAAGACCGATTGCGGTTTTGCCCAATTCTTTGGATACAGATTTTTTTTATCCATCGGTTAATTTTAAAGCTAAAAATGCCCTTAAAAAACTCTATGGCATTAAAAACAAATCGCTTATTTTTCAGGGAAGGTTAAGCTATGAAAAAAGCCTGGATATTGTTTTAAAAGCTTTTGCCTTAATGCTGAAAAAAGATCATGGCCTGCAATTAATGATGGTCGGCGACGGGCCGGAAAAAAATAATTTAGAAAAACTAGCAGATAAATTAAAAATAAAAGACCATGCGATTTTTACCGGCTATATTCCCTATGGCAAAAAAATCGTGGAGATTTATCAGGCCAATGATATTTATCTGACCGCCAGTAAAAGCGAAAATATGCCCATGTCGATTCTTGAAGCCATGGCTTGTGGCCTGCCGATTATAGCCGTTAAAGAAAGAGGATTGGCCGAACTGATAAAAAGCGGCGTTAATGGGTTTTTTGGATTTGCTTGCTGACAGCGATTCAATGGAAAAAATTAGCCAGTCCTCCCGCCTGCTGGCGCTTGGCTATTCTGATAAAGCGATAAATAAATTATTAGAAGAATTTTATTTAGAACTTTTAAAGAAACGCTCATGAAAATCTGTTTATATTTAGAATTTTATAAATTCCTCGGCGGTATTTTTTATAAAAACATCGGCACCGGTCTGTTGTCATCATACAAAAATCAAAAAAAATCACTGCAATCATTGAGTATTGATTTTACGGAAAAATGGTCTGATGAGTGCAATATCTTACAAATTAATACGCCTTGGCTCTATTCATTGTGGCTGATAAAAAAAGCCCGCCGGCGGGGAAAAAAAGTAATTATTTGGTCGCACGTTACGGCCGAAGACACCCGCGGAGTCTTTTGGTTTAATAAATATTTTTTCGGTTTAATAAAAAAATATCTTAAATATGTCTATAACCAGGCAGATATTGTTTTCTGCCCCAGCGGGCATACCAAATCATTATTAACCGGCTACGGTTTGCCGCTAGAAAAATTAATTATTCAGTCGAATGGCGTTGACGGCTCAATATATTTTAAAAACGAACAAAAAAAAGAAATTTTCAGAAAACAATATAATTTAAACGGATTAGTCGTCGGCACCGTCGGGCTGGTTATTCCCCGAAAAGGCGTGGATGTTTTTATCAATTTGGCTAAAAAACAGTCAGCTAACCAATTTATTTGGTTTGGTAAAATATATAGCCAATTAATGACCAAGGGCGTACCTAAAAATTTACCGGCTAATGTCAAATTCACCGGTTATGTTGATGATGTCAACGCCGCTTTCAACGCACTGGACATTTTTGTTTTTTTATCTTCTGAGGAAAACCAGGGTATGGTCTTATTGGAAGCCGCCGCTGTCGGCCTGCCAATTTTAGTAAAAAAACTGCCGGCCTATCAAGGCTGGCTTATCCATAATGAAAATTGCCTAGTCGCTGAAAATAATGAAGAAGTAAAAAAATATTTAGATCTATTACTGGCCGACGCCACTCTGCGCCAGCGCCTGATCGCCGGCGCTAAAAAATTGGCCGGGCAAGAAGATATTAAAATTCAAAATCAAAAATTATTGGCAGTTTATAACAAATTATCAGGATGATAAAATAAATTATTTCTATGGATAATCACCAATCAAACGCCCCCGGCGTATAAACAGCTATCGCCCAAAGAATCCTGGCCGGGTCATGGAACGGATCTCTCATCCGCTCGTTCCAAGTTTCGTTTGCTTCAATATATACAGACACTTTATAGTCTTTCCCATTGGAACCATAGATATAACAGAAGCCGCAACTGCTTAAATCCTCTGCGACCGGATCAATGGGCAGCACCGACAAATATTGTGGAGCCAGACCTGGAATATAACCGTTCGGGCCAGAAGTTGGATGCAGCGGCGCATAACATTCACAATATTGATGGGACCACCAAGCTGCTTCGGCATATCCAGGGGGAATCGTCTGATGGTCAATGCTGTATGCCTGGGTTACTGGATAACTTCCATGATCATTATGGTACATCTCCAATGCCTGTTTGATATGGTTTAAACTCGCGCGGCGGTTAGCATCGCGCGCTTTTTTGTTTTGCGACACCACGCCCGCCATAACGATCGCCGCTATCAATCCGGTACAAGCGACCACCACTAATAATTCAACTAAAGTAAAACCCTGTCTATTCTTTTTTGTTTTATCCATATTAAATAAATGATTTTTTAAAACTTTTTATTGATTCACCAGCATTGCTGCTGGAAAAAATCGCCGAACCAACAGCTAAATAATTCGCGCCAGCGGCAATAACTTCTTTGGCATTATCTAAATTTATACCACCATCAACCCCGATTTTAACAGTCGGGTATTTTTGCCGCAACGCCTTAATTTTTTCTAAAACCGCCTTTTTAAATTCCTGGCCGGCAAAACCGGGATTGACGCTCATTAATAAAACCAAATCCAAATTATTAATATATGGCTCCAGCGCTTCAATCGGCGTTTCCGGATTTAAAGCAACGCCAAACTCCTTATCCGCTTGATGTGTTTTTTCCATTAAATCGGAAAAATTATTTATCGCTTCCCAATGAACGATAATTCTTCCAACCTTGCTTTCCAGCCATTCCCCGACCGCTTTCGCCGGTTCCGCCACCATTAAATGGGCTTCCAAAAATAAATTTGTCTTCAATTTTTCTAAATCTGCTGACTCCCCCCAGGTCTTATTGGGCACAAAAATACCGTCCATAATATCCAGCTGGACAGCCTCAACATAAGGCTCAACAGATTTCAATCTAGCCACGAGTTCATCAAAGCTTTTCACAATGACAGCAGGAATAATTTGTATCATAAAATAATCTATTCGCTTTGTTTAGCGCACCAATTTTGGCAAGTAGTATCCGTGTTGCCTTTTTCAGCCATGCAATTAACATAACAACTGCTTTTATCGTTACTTCCGCTCTCCTGATTATCTGTTTCTACAACAGGAACCGGTTGATAAATAGTCACCTCGGCTTTTTGAATTATCTCATTTCTAAACCCCGAAAACCAAACATAACTATTATAATAATTCGCAAACTTGCCATCATAACCCGGTCCATTATAAATGAATCCCTTTGCGCCCGATTCGGCCAATTTTTCCAGCAAACACTTCGTATCTGCCTGCGAGCTGAGCGGCGGAAAATTGCACCAATAGTCCTGCCCTTTGCAGGCGACCTCATCCCCTTGCCCGCCTAATTCGGCAATCCAAAACAATTTTGTTTTATTTTGTTTCGCTTCCAACTTATAAAGCGCCTCATTCAAGCTGGAATTTATTCTTGACCCGCTGTTGCAAGCGTCTTTGATAAAAATATCGAAACCGATGCCATCGGCATATTGGCTGGCGCCAGCGGCGATAACATTATCGTAATTATTGGGCTTAAAAGTTCCAAAATCTACAATTTTAAAAATAACCGGCACGTTGCCAACCATCGCCTTTAACTCTTTGGTATACTCGCCGAGTTTTTGCCCATATTGGTCAGCAGTGTAGGTATTAGGCCAAGTAAAATCATTATTTATTTCATTCCAAATAACCATGGCGCGCAGACCATCTTTTGAGACTGCCGCGGCATACGGTTTCCATGAATCAATTATCTGTTGTTTAACGGCCGGATCAAATAATTTTGACGCATCCTTAATAATCGGACCGGTCAAAAATATAGCGTTGAAAGTTCCACCGCTATTGCTAACCGAAGTGGTAATTGCGTCTAATTTCGCCGGATCTTTATAAATATTGCCTGCATCAGAATCAATCCAGATATTAAGATCCGTTAAATTAAAACTATTGCTAATGTCTTTTATAGCAAAACCGGTATATGGTATGTACGGCTGACCGTCCCACCAAAGCATATGCTTATCATCTATATACCAAGCATGAGATTTAGTGCAATTTTTACAAGTATAATTTCCAGCAGTAAAAGTTGAAGGGATAACAGATGATGATGGAGAAAGATCATCAGAGAACGGCAAAGCGCCCAATGGCTGCTGGCTCGTCTGGGGTGAGCTTGTTCCTGATAAAAAATATTTAAAAATAAAATAACCGCCGATGGCTATTAATAAGACCACCGCGCCAATAATTAAAAACCATTTCCGCTTTTTCACGATGAAGCTTTGGCGGCTTTCGCCTGGCGGAGAAACTGGCGGAATTGAAGTGGCTGGGGTCGGTTGTTCCATTCTTTAATTTAATTATTTTTTTTGAAAATTTTTCTATTTTTTCCAGCCGCCTCACATGCCTCTCCTCTCCGGAAAATTCCGTGTCCAGCCAAATTCTCAACAGTTTTTTGGCGGTTTCCGCGTCAGTGGTCCGGCCGCCAAGGCAAATAATGTTAGCATTGAGGTGCTCCGCCGCGTCGCGGGCGGTAAATTCATTATAGACGAAAGCGGCACGAATACCGGAAAATCTGTTTGCCACCATGCACATGCCCTGAC
>CAZNNV010000026.1:0-8621 GCA_964574515.1 uncultured Candidatus Saccharibacteria bacterium | reverse complement strand
TAATTGCTAATAATGCCTTTGGTAGCGGAAAAAGAAAAATTAGCCGACTCGGGAAAACCAAAAATATAGACGCTGTCGCCAATTTGCGGCGCGGCGGATGAAAACGAAAAATAAGCGAATGAATTACCGGCTGGCGCCGATTGCACTGCGCCGGCAGAATCATGGTATAAGACATCCCCAATTTTTAACAAAGCCACATCGCGGCTTTGAAAAAAACCAAGCAAGGCGGCCCGGTATTCTTTTTTGTATGTCCGCGAAGCTATATCAAAATCTTTACTAAAAAGCGCCAAACAATAATCCGGCAAAGCCGTTCCGACTGACGATTTAACCACATGTTCGTTGGTTAAAATTTTACCGTCAACGCTGATTAGCACGCCGGAACCCATTTGCCAAGCGCCTAAAGAATTATTTTGGCAGGCAATCTGCACCACTTTATCGCTAGCTTGCCAATTTTTTATCAATTCCGCGTCATTAGCCGGTGTTGGAACAGCCGCGCCAGCCTGTAATTGCGTTAATTGCTGCTGCAAAGAATTTATTTGCTCTTTTGCCTGATCGAGCTCATTTTTAGTTTTTAAATCCGGCAATGGAGAGGATGAAGCTGGCGTCAAAACAGTCTTATAAACTATTTGCGGCGGCCTATTTTTCAATTCTTCTATTTCGCGGCGCAAGTCATCAATTTGTTGTTCTTGGTTCAGTCCCTGGCTAATAGAAGATAGCACGCCTGAGCTAACCTGAAATTCATTATTAGCCGGCTGATTTAGCAACGCGGATAATTTTTGAGCTGCTTTTGATTGCTGCCAAAAAATAAAACCTAACACGCCGCTAGCGCAAATAACGGCTATTATTGATAAATAAATTAATCTTTTTTTATCCATATAATGGACGTTTAGGCATAATTTTATGATATACTATTAATATATCATAAAACATATCATAAATTAAAGAAAAAATATATGAATGATCCGATAAAAAAAACAAGGCATTTTCTGAAGAAACTCGGCCCAGGATTCATTACTGGCGCTTCGGACGATGATCCGTCCGGCATTCTAACCTATCTGCAAACCGGAGTTGTCTGGGGTACCCGGGCGCTTTGGACTGTTCTGATTACTCTGCCCCTTATGTGCGCCATCCAAGAAATGTGCGGCCGGATCGGCTATGTTACCAGAAAAGGATTAATAAAAATTCTGAAAGAAAATTATTCCCGGCCAATTTTATATTTCATTGCTTTAATTTCTGCAGCGGTTATCATCCTTAATATCGGCGTTGATCTGCTGGCTATCGGCATCTCCTTAGAAAATATTTCCTCTATTAACAGGCTCTACTGGATTCCGATTATGGCTGCGTTCATTTTGGTTTTTATTATTTTCTTTTCTTTTAAAAAATTTACCCGAATAATGAAATGGCTGGCCCTGTCTCTTTTCTTTTATGTCATTGTTGTTTTTTATTTAAAAGTCGATTGGTCGGCGGCACTCCAATCAACTTTTATCCCCAGTTTTAAATGGTCAAAAGAAATCCCTTTGCTTCTAGCCGCTATTCTCGGCACGACTATTTCTCCTTATCTTTTCTATTGGCAAACCAGCGAAGAAATGGAGATAAAAAAGAGCCAGCATACTATCAAAGGCGCCACTTCCGGCGAATTGGCAACCCTAAGAGAAGACACTTTTTCCGGCATGTTTTTATCCAATTTTATCATGTGGTTTATTATTTTGGGCGCCAGCCAGTTAGGCGGTTTGTATGGCATTACGGAAATCACCAGCTTTGAACAAGCCTCATTGGTTTTAAAACCGCTACTTGGCGCTTGGGCCAGTTTAATCTTTAATTTAGGAATTATTGGAACCGGTTTATTAGCCATTCCGGTTTTAGCCAGCAGCGTTGGCTATATTTTAGCCGAAACTTTTAATTGGAAAGAAGGCATCTCAAAAAAATTCTGGCAAGCCAAAAGTTTTTATTTCTCTATCATTGGCGCTACCCTGCTGGGCATCCTGACGGTTCTGATTAATATCAATGCCATCCAGCTTTTAATTTATGCCGCGCTTTTTTACGCTATTATCACGCCGTTGCTTATTTATTTTATTATGCGTATCGCTAATGATAAAAAAATTATGGGCAATAAGACTAATTCAAAATTATCCAATATTTTCGGCTGGCTGGCTTTTGTTATAATAACCGGCGCGGTTTTATCGTATTTTTTCACCCTGATTTAATTCTTTAATATCAACGGCATTTGATTTATTAAATTGCCCGACCCTAATCCTTTCTAATTCCGCTAAATAACCGCCAACGTTTAAGTCTTCACCCAAATCCCGAGCTAAAGCGCGGATATAAACGCCAGGGCCGGTGACAACCCGCAGTTCTAAAAACGGCCATTTATAATTTAAAATTTCTATTTCTTTTATTTCCACTAAACGCGGTTCTAATTTTATTTTTTTACCCGCCCGCGCGTATTTATAAGCCGCTCGGCCCTCAAACTTAAGGGCACTGTAAGCCGGCGGCGTTTGTTTAATCTTACCGATGAATTGTTGCGTTGCCTTTTTTATTAATAATAAAACGGGCTTTTTTCTTATATTATAAATTGTCTTTTTCCCCTCTTCATCATCCGTTGAACTCGCAACGCCTAATTTAATTTTAGCGATATATTCTTTTTCTTTCGCCACTATTTCGCCCAATTTCTTTGTCGCCTCACGGCCCACGCCAACGACTAAAATACCCGCGGCCAGCGGGTCTAGGGTACCGGCGTGGCCAACTCGCTCAACGCCAGTAATATTTTTTATTTGCCTAATAATATCATAGGAAGTCGGCCCCTTGGGCTTATAAACCGCAAAAATGCCTTTCATAAAAATTCATTCGGCTTTTTCAAAAATTGTTGATTGATTCTTGCCGTTATTTTTTGATTGATACAGTGCAGCATCAGCGGCTTTCAACATCGCTTTGATTTCTTCCGCGCTGTTCCCTGTTTTTCCTTTATCAAGATAGTCCGAATCTGTGCCGGCAATACCAACACTGACCGTCAAACTGATTTCCTGCTCCTGCCCATTATTATCCGTGATTTTAAATTTTTTATTCTCAATATTTTCTCTGATTTTTTCGGCAATTTCTTTAGCTTCCTTGGCGCCGGCGCCGGCTGTTGCTAAAACTACAAATTCCTCACCATGGAGGCGATAAGAAAAATCCGACTGCCTGATGCTTTTATTTAAAACTTGAGCTAGCTGTTTCAAAATATCATCGCCAGCATCGTGGCCATGATGGTCGTTAATTATTTTAAAATCATCAATATCAATCATAATTAGAGAGCAATTGCTCTTTTTCCGCTCTTCTAAACTATAGATCCTGGGCGCCTCGTCTTCAAAGGCCGGCTGATTTTTTAAACCAGTTAATTTGTCAATAAAAACACTTTTTTCTGCTTCTATTTTCTCTTTTTCCGCTTTTATTTTATCATTCTCCGTTTCCATTTTTTCCAAAACACGGTCAGAATAAATATCGCCTAATTTATTTCTTAATTCGCCATTAACGCCGCCCTCTTTCATTTTATCCCAAAAAGCGTTTTCTTCCTGGGCCAGATCTTCAACTTTTTCCATGCCTAGATCATCAATTCTCTGAAAAGGATTTTCCTCATTATTTCCCTCATTGTTTATATTTTCTATTTTATTTTCTTTAAATTCATTCATAATTTCTATTATTTATTTTATATATAATTTATTCATAACGCAAGGCTTCCATGGGTGATTTCTTAGCGGCTTGACGGGCAGGATACAATCCAAAAACCAAACCAATCAGCGCTGCCACGCCAATGCCTAAAACAGCCGCTGATAATGGAAAAGAAAATCCCCAGTCAAGATTCATGTATTGGCTCAGGACCACGGAGATTAAAAAAGAAAAAAGAGAACCAAGTGCGATGCCGATGACGCCGCCGGCCGCCGTTAAAATCACCGCCTCCATTAGAAACTGCGTTAAAACATTGCGGCTTGTCGCGCCGAGCGCCTTGCGTAAACCGATTTCACGCGTCCGCTCAGTCACCGAAACCAACATAATATTCATAATGCCAACGCCGCCAACCAATAAAGAAATTGCCGCCACGGCCGCTAAGAATAAGGTTAAAACACCCATAATGGTGCTGACCATTTCCATCGCATCAGCCTGCGTCTCCACAAAAAAATCATCCTTATCCGGGTCAGTAATATTATGGGAATTGCGCAGGGTCGTTTTAATATCTTCCACAGTCGCAATAACGTTAGCCTCATCATCAGCTTCTATTACCAGCCGGTTAAAATACTTTATGCCAAAAACATACTGTTGAGCTGTCGTGTAAGGAATGATAATAGCCGAATCAAAATTGATAAAAGAAAACTGGCCTTTTTGGCCTAAAATGCCGATAATTCGAAAACTTCGGCCCTTGATTTTTATTTTTTTATCCAAAGCTTCGTCATTGCCGAAAAGCTCATCTTTTATTTTTGAACCGATAACCGCCACGTCCGCATAGCTTTTGACATCGTCATCGGAAAAAATCCGGCCTTGTTCCGGATACATGTCATAAATTTTCGCGAACAAGTCCGTCACGCCAAAAATTGTTGATGCGTAAGATTGATTTTCAAAAATCGCCGTTTCCGACCCAAAAACTATCGGCATCATCTTAGCTAAATGCGGCACATTTTCTTTTTTTTCCAGCGCGACCAGGTCTTTTGCCTTCAGTGAATCAGTAAAAGTAGACAACGAATCGGTAATGCCCTGCGGTTGGCGGCCGGGCGACACAGCAATGGTTTTTGAGCCGATGCTTTGAATCTGACCTAAAATTAAATTCTGCGCACCCTGGCCCAACGACATCACCAGCATAATGGCAGTAATGCCGATCACAATGCCAAGAATTGTCAGCGCCGAACGCGATTTGTTGGCTTGTAATCCCCGGAGCGCGGTTTTTAAACTATAACGAAGAGTCATATTTTAACATCATTTTATAAACTTATCCGCCTTCAAACGATGATTGACTATTTCTTCTTTTTCAATCATTCCATCTTTTACCCGAATAATCCGCTGAGCGTGTTCAGCGGTATAGGTCTCGTGAGTAATTAGAATCACGGTATGGCCTTGTTCTTCGCTTAATTTCTGCAATATTTCCATCACTAATAGGCCGGACTTAGAATCTAAATTACCGGTTGGCTCATCGGCAAAAATAACCATCGGATTATTAACCAATGCCCGAGCAATCGCCACCCGCTGTTTTTCGCCGCCGGACAATTGCGCCGGCTCATAATCCAACCGATGGCTCAAACCAACCGCTTCCAGCGCGTTTTTGGCTAATTTATCCCAGCTTTTTTGCTCAATGCCGGAATAAAGCAAAGGCAATTTAACATTTTCCAAGACACTCGTGCGCGGCAATAAGTTAAACGCTTGAAAAATAAAACCCATTTTTTTATTGCGCGTATGCGCGATGTCTTCCGCGGAGTAATCCTGGTCCGTCTTGCCGTCAAAAAAATATTCGCCTCCCGTAGGCGCATCCAAAAATCCCAAAATATGCAAAAGCGTCGACTTGCCGGAACCCGACGGCCCCATAATTGCGACGAATTCGCCAGATTTTATTTTGAAAGAAACCCCGCCGAGCGCCGAGGTTGCTACCCCTTCGTTGTAATAGGTTTTTTCCAAATTACTAACTTCAATCAACGCCATAAAATTTATGCGATAAAATTACTATTTCGTTGAAATAACAATTTTATCTCCTTCTTTCAACCCTTCTAAAATTTCCGTGTTGCCGTCGGCACCTCTGAGGCCAACAATAACTTTCACTTCTCTTACTTCTTCGCCTTGTAAAATTTTAACTATTTTATCATCACCTTGCGTGATAATCGCCCGCTGCGGCACAATTAAAACATTTGTCCGTGCGGCCGTTTCAATATCAATGTTCGCGGTCATGCCGGATTTTATCCGTCCGTCTTCTTTGATAAACTGAAATCTGGCTTTATAGGTCGCCACACCCTCAATAATAGTTTCTGCCGGCTCAATAGAAACAACTAACGCTTCAAAAATGACATCGCTGCCATAAGTGTCCAGCGTCACCCTGGCTCGATCATTAATTTTTACTTTAGCCATGTCCGCTTCCGGGATATTCGCCTCAATTTCAAATTGTGAAGCGCTCATTAAGGAAATCAACGTCGTGTTGGCATTAATTATCTCGCCAATCTTGATATCCTGTTTGGTAACAACGCCGGCCAAAGGCGAAGTGATAATAGTTTTTGCCAATTGTGCCCGATAATTATCCAAATTAGCTTGGGCATATTTTATCTGCGCCTCTTGGCTTTTAATTTCTTCATCAGTTGAGCCGGCTTGTTTTAAAGCTAGCTGGTCTTGGGCGGTCGCCAGAGAATTTTCCGCTGTGTTCAAACTAGCCTGAGCAGTGGCCATACTGTTATGATTGGTTGATTTTTGGACCAAAATTGCCTGAATTTTACTATCAATACTCGTGATAGATGATACCACATTAGTCCGGCCGGTATTAATATAATAACGATAATTAGTCGCATTAGTCTGGGATAAAGCCGAGGCCTGATTAACTGCCTCGCCTAATGTCGTTAAAAAATCCCTAATAACCACTAAATGGCTTCTAGTTTGTTTTAAGGCCGCATCCAAACCATTTTGGTCAACCGGCACAACTTCTAGTTTTAACTGCGCTAATTCACCGGTCATTTGCGCCCGCTGCCATTCAACGTCCGCCTTAATTTGCGAACCGCTATAAAAAGTCAGCTGAGGACTGCTGGTATTATCATTAGAAAATAATTCATCTATTTGCTTATTAATGGCGTCGTCAGCTTCAATATATGAATCACTCAATAAACTATTAATGCCATCATATAAATTATTTAAGTCAGCCACGGCTTTGCTTTCAATATTTTGCAGATTAGTCTTAGCGTCAGTCAGGGCGTTTTCCGCGTTATTAACCGCTGTTTGATAAACCTGCAGATCCTCGGCTCGCGTGCCAATTTTTAATTCTTCCAGTTTTATTCTTTCTTTATTCAAACTGGCCTGCGCTTGCGCTACCTGTGCCGCCAGATCAGCATTAGTTAAGCTGGCTAGAACCTGGCCAACCACAACTTTATCGCCAACTTTAATATTGACGCTGGCCACTTTGCCGCTTTTTTCAAAAGCTAAATCAACACTCTCCGCCGGTTTTATACGGCCGGTCACACTCACCTCCTGAGTTATATCCGCTCGCCTGACCGCTTCGGTTTCGTAGGGAGATTTACTAGAGCTTTTTACATAAGCAAAAACGCCATAACCGGCAAAAATTACCGCCCCGATTAAAATCCAAAATATTGGTTTTTTAAGAAATCTTTTCATAATATGAGAGTCTATTTTTATTAAAGTATCATAACACAAAAAATCTTTTTATGTCAAAAAAACTCGCCCATAGAGAGCGAGTTTTTATATTGTCAATATGACAACCTGGTTGGAATTAGAAATTCCGTCTGCCGCCGCCGAAGCCGCCGCCGCCGAAACCTCTGCCACCACCGCTGCCGCCGCGATTAAAATCGCGCCGAGGCGGTCTGGCTTCCATCGGACGAGCTTCATTGACTGTCAAAGTCCGTCCATCCAATTCTTTGCCATTGAACATCTCAATCGCTTTTTCGGCTTCTTCGTCCGTTGACATTTCAACGAAACCAAAACCTTTTGAGCGGCCGGACATTCGATCCATAATAATGGCGGCTGATTCCACATTGCCCGCAGCCGCGAAAGCCTCTTTCAGGCCATCCTCGGTGGTGCTATAGGACAATCCGCCAACATATAATTTTTTTGCCATTGTCTTGTATTTTTAACTTATAAACTTACTAACGTTATTATAGGGACGACCCTCGCCTGGCTTTAACTTTTTTGGCAAAAAATTATTTAGGGACCGGATGGTCCAAACCAATTGAGAAAACCTACAATAAATTAATTATACATTAATTCTATAATCTGTCAAATAAAAACTATTTCTCCTCTTCGGGCTCCAATTCTATCGTTTTATAACCCGTGCCCGCCGGAATTAATTTACCAATAATCACGTTTTCTTTCAAGCCCCGCAATTTATCTTCTTTCGCCTGTGAAGCGGCGGCAATCAACACTTTAGTTGTTTCCTGAAACGACGCGGCTGATAGCCAGCTTTCGGTGCTTAAAGAAACTTTAGAAATGCCCAGCAGTAATTGCGAAGCAGTTGCTGTATTGCCTTTTGCTTCCTTCACTCGGTCATTTTCCAGCAGGAAATTGGCTTTTTCCACAATATCGCCAATTAATAAGTTGGTTTCGCCCGGCTCCTTAACGCGCACCCGTGAGAACATCTGGGCAATAATAATTTCAATATGTTTATCATTAATGCCTTCACCTTGCGAAGTATAAATATTCTGCACTTCTTTAATGATATAACGCTGAACCGCTTCCTTGCCCGCGGCCTTAAATAATTCTTTCAAATCAACATGCCCCTCATTTAATTGCTGGCCCCTTTTCACTTCATCGCCAACTTCCACCCAAAGGCCCACGCGGAGCGGCACGGCATATTCTTTAATCTCTTCTAATTCTTTCTTGCCGGTTTTTTTATCGGCTAATTTCGGCTTGCCGGCAATTTTTATCACCCGAGAATTGTCTTTATCTTCTATTTTTAT
>CAZNNV010000025.1:8426-8881 GCA_964574515.1 uncultured Candidatus Saccharibacteria bacterium | reverse complement strand
GCTTAAGTTTCGGCTGCCAATCCCAAGGCGTGTAGGCCTGCTGGTATAAGCTATGGAGCGTCTGCCCTTTCCAGGCATCATTAACTTTAACTTGAAAATATTTGTTATTACAATCAATCGTGATGGTGTCGGCCGTGTAGGTTTGCAGTTTGACCGCGTCCGCGCCGGCGCGAACGGCCGCGTCAATTAATTTTTTGGCTGTTTCGTATTTTAAATGATGATTGCCAGAAAGTTCAGCCACAATAAAAACCGGCTGGCCGGGACCAATCAATCGCTCACCTTTTTTTGTTTTAATCTTTATCGGTTTTATCGCCATAATTTATTATTGGTTTTTCAATTAGATAAATAGAGTAAAAACAAATGATTATTACAAATAAGGTAATTATCGACTGGACCCCCGTCTTCACGGGGGTGACAACTCTGTCATTCCCGCGAAGGCGGGAATCCAGACTAAA
>CAZNNV010000025.1:8007-8416 GCA_964574515.1 uncultured Candidatus Saccharibacteria bacterium | reverse complement strand
GGTTTTATCGCCATAATTTATTATTGGTTTTTTAATTTTTTATTTTTCTTATTAAACCTTTTTTATAAAATTTATCAATATATTCCAGCGTTTCGTTAAAATCCATATTCAAATCTTGGGCAATCTTAAAAACGCTTTTATCGCCCTCAAGCCGCAGCATAATCTGCTCAACATTGCGGTTCAATTGCCGGTTGACCCGCCAATCAACCCATAAGTCATAACCGGAAAGGAAAACCGGCCCTTTAAATTTTCTCTTGGGAATATAATTTTTATCCAATATATTTATAATTTCCAAAACCAAATCTTCCGATTCCGCTAATCTTTTTTCCGAAATAATTCCGGGATTATCGTCGCTAGTGTGATATTCGGGATATGGATAACGGCTAAGAGAAATTGTCGGCACATTAAC
>CAZNNV010000025.1:0-7997 GCA_964574515.1 uncultured Candidatus Saccharibacteria bacterium | reverse complement strand
AATCTGGCGAAAAGCGCCTTCGCGGAAATTTTTTAATTTTTTCTGCATCGCGTAACGGGCAATCTGGTCAAGTTCGGTGTCCCCCTGCCGGGATAATTGCAGCGCGTGAATATTGTCGTTACCGAACATTTCTAGAAAAATTCCATATTGTAAATCCTTGATAATTTTTTCATTCTGGCTTAAATAAGCAATAGAACCGATAGTTTCCGGCACTAATAAAAATTTATATGTATAATGGTTTTTTTGCCGGCTTAATTTTCTGGCCAAATCAACCAGGACCGCCACGCCAGTCAAATCATCATTCACCAGCGCCGGATGGCAAAGATGGGCTATCAGCACGATGGTTTTTTTCGTTTGGCCTTTTATCGTATATTCACCTATTTTCAAGCTGCCTTTTTCAAATTTAGAGTCAATCACCACGCGGTATTTATCTTTGTTGAATTCTTTCAGCCGATTATGCGGCAAGCAAAATCCCCAATCGCGCTTATAATATTTAAAATCAAAAGGGATGGCTTTCGGCCGCGCCGGATTAGTCGTGATATGCCTCAATAACTCCTGACGCGCCACAACTTTATTTATCGGCAAAGAATAAGAGATAATATGCAAAGGATGGTTTTTTAAATCAAGCAGGCGCCGGCCGCCGATCTCCTCAATATAAGCCTCACCCACGCTCCATTTTTCCGGCACTATCCATGTCCAACATTTAATGCCGGTCGGAATTTTATTAATTTTTAGCGGAATTATTTTAGCTAAATAATTCAACGACTCGTCATAGCCGTCAGAAACCAAATCACGCCTCTTGAGCCAAAGGTCTTTGATTATTTTCATTTTTATATCATCGCTGTTTTTAGCCATGTTTTTTAATTCTTTTTTACTGCCTCCACCACAAAAGCCGAAGCCATAAAATAACCGCGCCAGTCAGCCGGATTTTCCAGCCGACGGCTCAATTTCCTGAAAATTTCCGGGTATTTCTTTTCAAAAATCGGCGGCAAGGCATGATAATGGTAAAAATGAATTTTTTCCACCGCCAAGCCCGTTGGGGCGAACAATTTTTCGCTGATAGTTAAAGGATTATGAAATTTAGCTAAAATATCGCCATAAGAAATTTTTCCCTGACTATTTTTCCTGGGCTTGTCTGCTTTTAGCCTAGTCGCATAAAAATTAATTATTTCTTGGGTTGATTTTTCCGGCATAGCTGATAAATCAATCAATTCGTTCAGGAAAAAACTCAATGAATATTTGTTTAATGAAAACAAAGCGAATAAATCATTGCGAAATTCAATAAAGACCCGGCCGCCTTTTTTTACATTCTGGTTAAGATTAGCCAGTGCTTTTTTATCATTGAGAATATGCGGGAAAACCCCGAAGGCCAGCGCGGCATCAAATTTTTCTTTGGGCAAACCGCCGCCTTTCTCCAGATCTGATTGAAAAACTAAATCCGGAGAAAAACCACTTCTCGCTAATTCTTCTTTAGCGGCCTTAACCATGGCTGCGGAAAAATCAAAACCCTTAACTTTAAAGCCATTCTTTAATAATCTGACTATCGGGCCGGCGCTGCCGCAGCCTGCGTCTAAAACGGTTTTAATTTTATTCTGCTTCAAGCGCTTGGTCACCATTTCCAGCCGGATTAAATTCGCCGGATATTCATCGTATCCCCGACGATACATTTTCGCGTAGTCATAAGCTTCTTGATTATAAAAATCCCGCGCCAGCTTTCTGCCTTTTTTATTTTTCTTTTCAGCATGCTTCATATTAATTATCTGAGTTTATAAGTTCCTTCTTTTATTTGCTTAACGCCTTTATTTTCGTTGTTTATTATCTGCTTCATTTCCTCGCTGTCATAAATATTTTTAATCATTTCCGACCAATGCTTTTTATCATAATGAAGCAAAACATTTTCGGCCGATATTAATTCCAACCGCGAATTATCAAACATCTCTTTCAAATCGCCGTCATTTTCCGCCATCGCCCTGATTCTGGCCAAATGATATTCATTGGAAATTATTTTTATTTTTTCAAATTTTTCCTTTTTTAAAATTTTTTTTGACTCCTGTAATTGCTCAAATGTTTTGTTTGATTTATTCTCCGTTATTATTTTTTCAGGCGGAATTCCCAGCTCAACAAGCTCCCGCTTTAAAATATCGCAAAGATCCGGCCGGCTTGGCTCGTCATCAACAACATCGTGGCCCCGCCCGCCAGGAATAATTGCAACCGCATCCGGATTTTCTTTCAAAAGATAACTGGCGGCAATAACCCTTAATTTTCCACCAGGTGCGCTAACCTTGGCATCCTTTATTGTCAGATCCGTTGAAACCCATTCCCCTTTTTCATTTTTTTTCACCCCAGCGCTTAATATAATAGTGGCTTGGCGCATATTTTTATCTGACTTTAAAAATATTTGTTATCGGTTCGCCCTTTAAATTTTCTTTCAATTTTTTCTCATCCAACAGTTTTTTAAGTTTCGGAAAAACTTCGCCGTAGGCTTTTATCAAACCGTTTATGTCTTGCCGGCTGTGGCTGAAACTCATGTTATGCTGGCCATACCATAAAAAACCGCGCGCGATTAATTCCTGCTGCAAATAGCTTTTAATTTCTAAGTCAGTATAACCATTATATTCATATGTAAACACCAAACTCCAGCAGGGCTGACCTTTTATTCTTATAACCGCTTGTAAACCATTGGCTTCTATTAGTTTATTTGTTTGCTCAATTAAATATCGCCCTTGGCGCCAAATATTTTCAATTACTTTCTTTTTCTCCATTTCTTTAATCGTGGCAATGGCCGCGGCCAAAGACAAACATTCGCCGCCGAAAGTGAACGAATAAAAAATATCGTTTATTTTTTCCATATATTCTTTCTTGCCGGCTAAAACAGAAATCGGCATGCCGTTGGCCATGGATTTGCCAAAAGTTGCTAAATCCGGCGTCACCCCGAACAACCGTTGCGCTCCGCCCAAACTAAAACGGAAACCGGTAATAATCTCATCAAATATCAGCAAAGCGCCATTCTGATGCGCCAGCTCTTTAACGCGCTCTAAAAAATTATCTCGCGGCTCTTCATAATTCATCGGCTCCATAATGACCGCCGCGATCTTTCCTTTATTTTTAGTAAAAATTTCTTGAAGCGATTTAATATTATTATATTCAAATTTATGCGTTAATTTCTGCGTACCAATGGGCACACCTAAATTTCTAGTGGTCGAACCGATATACCAGTCGTGCCAGCCATGATAACCGCAAGCCGCAATGTGCTCGCGGCCAGTAATAGCGCGCGCTAAACGCACCGCGCCGGTGGTCACATCCGAACCGTTCTTGCCAAACCGGACCATCTCGGCACATGGAATATGTTTTTTTAACAGTTGAGCCAATTCATATTCTAATGGCGAAGCTAAAGAAAAAATAATGCCTTTTTTAAGTTGTTTTTTTATCGCTTCATCAACCGCCCGATATTGATAACCCAAAATCACCGGCAAAAGCCCATTGATAAAATCAACATATTTATTGCTGTCAATATCCCAAACATGCGCGCCCTGCCCCCGCTCAATAAACAGCGGCGCCTGCCCTTTGATAAATTGCAGATAGCTTTTGGAAAATGTCTGCGAGGCTAAAGGGATCAGCTTCTCCACCTTGGTAAATAATTTTTTACTTTTGGTTAATTTCATATTTTTTTATGAATTTTTCTTTAATATGCTATAATTTAAACAAAAAATAAAATCTATGTGGCAACTGATTATTTTAGGAAAAATTATCTTGGGAAATATCGGCGTGTCTTTATTGCTGAAACCAATCACCAGACAACCCGGTCATAAAAAACTTTTTGTTTGGCTTTTCTTTTTTAGTTTTATTTTTTCTATTATTTTTGTTATTATCAACGGTTTCTTAAAATTTGAACCCTTTGTTTTCAAACCTACCATGATCCTTATCGCCTCCTTAGGCGCATTGAGCAGTTTAGCCACCTTCTGCCAATGGCGAGCGGTTGAAATCAGCCAGAGCAAGTTCGCGCTCTTTCAACAAAGCTATAACTTTGTCGCCTTGCCGCTGGCCTATTGGTTGCTGAAAGAAGGGCAATATTTGGGGACTGGCCTGCTGATTGGCATGCTTTTATCCCTAACCGCCGCAATCCTTCTTGTCTGGGCCGGCCATAACCGGTCCAAGCAAAAAGAATCATCTTTTAATCAATCAAATAAGACATTAATCATTTGGATCGCCTTTTATAGTATTGTCGTCGGATTGGCGGTTTTTTTCAATCGCTATTTCGCTCTAAACGGCATTTCGCTGGCAGAATTTCTTATAAGCTGGTATCTGGGCGATCTGATTGGGGCATCTCTGATTTATCGACTATCGCAGAAAAAAAGAATAATCGCCCAAACAACTGTTAAGCAAATCGCCATCGTAGCCGTAATTTCTTTTCTTTCCTGGAGCACGACTTTCCTGAGTTATCTAGGCGCGAAATTCATACCGGTAATGGTTTCTCAATCAATCTATGTGATCAGTGAATTAGTCTTCCCGGTTCTAATCGGCTTTTTCGTCTTTAAAGAAATCAAGGGCCTGACCCGGCGCGAAAAAATCGCTTTCGTTTTAGGCGCCGCTGGCGCCGTCACAATCGGCTTGACCTATCGTCTTTAGTTTTCAAAACAACTGGCTTATTTCTACCGGCATCCGCTATTTGACAGCGGGTGTCTTTTTTTAAATATTGATCCTCACATCAATCCCGGAAGTAGCTAAATAATTTCTTGCCTTGATAACATTTTGATCGGTAAAGTGCAGGATGCTGGCTAAAGAAACCGCGGCCGCGCCGTTCATAATTGCTTTTTTTAAATCTTCCAGCGTGCCGCAGCCGCCGCTGGCAATCACTGGCACCCCGACCATTGCTGCCACCTTTTTTATCATCGCCAAATCGTATCCTCTGCGTCGGCCTTCTTTGTCTATGTTGGTTAATAATATCTCGCCCGCGCCAAGTTCAACCGCCTTCTTCGCCCAATCAACAGCATCCAATCCTGTCGCTTCTTGGCCATTATTAATAAAAACTTTCGACTGATTCTTTATAATTTTATAGTCAATTGCCACTACCACGCATTGCCGGCCGAATTTTTCGGCCGCCGCCCGGATAAAATCTGGTTTTTTTACTGCCGCCGTATTAATCGCCACCTTATCCGCGCCGGCCCTCAATAAATTATTAATATCAGCTAATGATTTTATGCCGCCACCGGCGCAAAAAGGCATAAAACATTCGTCAGCTGTCTGCCGGACTATCTCTAATAATAATCCCCGGCCTGGCTTTTCATTCACTTCAATATCTAAAAAAATCAATTCGTCCGCGCCCTGCGCTTCATAAATTTTAGCGTTAGTAATCGGATGGCCGACATCGCGATGGTTTTCAAAATTAACGCCCTTAACGCAACGGCCGCCTTTCAGCAATAAACAGGGAATAATTCTTTTCTTAAGCATGGCGGTAATTTAAAAAATTAGCTAAAATTTTTAGTCCCATCGCTTGGCTTTTTTCCGGATGGAACTGGGTCGCGAAAATATTATC
The DNA here is from genome assembly GCA_964574515.1 of uncultured Candidatus Saccharibacteria bacterium. Taxonomy (GTDB): domain Bacteria; phylum Patescibacteriota; class Minisyncoccia; order Portnoybacterales; family GWB1-42-6; genus CAZNNV01. The sequence goes on along the minus strand of CAZNNV010000025.1, from coordinate 2,464 downwards.
ACGATTAATTGCCGCCGTAAACTTAATGCCATAATCGCAAGTGGCGGCGACATCTGATGCTAAATCACAAACCAAATGATAACTATGCACAAAATATAAATCGGAATCTTGTTTGATATTTTTAAAAAACGGGCAATTCGCAGAAAACTTAATATTATTCCAACCGACATGCGGTACTTTGATTTTTTTATCAATTGACTCCAGCGGTTTAACCGAAGCATCAATCCAACCGAGGCCTTTATGCCGGCCAAATTCCTCGCTGTCGCGCGCCAGCAGCTGCATCCCCAGACAAATTCCCAAAAACGGTTTTTTATTTTTTAAAACAGCTTGCCTCAATCCGCTGATTAACCCTAATTTTTTCAAATTAGCCATACCTTGCGCGAACGCCCCAACACCGGGCAAAACAATAAAATCCGCCTGTTTAATCTCCTTGGCCTGGCTAGAAATAACAACCTTCGCGCCCAATAACTCAAAAGCTTTAGCCACCGAACGCACATTACCCATGCCATAATCAACAACAACTACCTGCTTGTTTTGTCCCAAAGTTCCTGATCCCATAGTTTTTTTCCTTTCTTAGTGTTTTTAGCGTCATGCCGATATGGCGCCACTTGATGTGACAAGGCAATTTTCATAAATTCTTTTTCACTGATGCCTAAATATTTCAAAAAAGTATCCAAACTGGCTGGCCGTAAACCGTCATATTTTTTAGTGAGGGCCAGTGCTCGCTGGCGGCTCAAGCGACCATTACGGATATCAATACTGGTCAAATGAGCCGTCCGCCCCAGTCCACGCTTGATAAATTTCAAATAATCGCGCACGCCGGTAAACATACATTCAATTTTTTCATAATTATAGCCGGGCGGCACGCCTTCCACCTCATCCTCAAGCCATCCCAATTCTTTTTTGATGATTTTAACATTGGCTTTCACGTCCCAAGGAATAAAACTGCCGAGACAGATCGAGCGGCATTTAATGGCCTGTAAATCCGCTAGGGCCGGATATTTAAACGGCGCCAAATCACGCATGGTCAAACCGCTAATCATGCCTTCCATGTCCTCGGCGTTAATACCTAAATTGACAAAACGATTAAATCTTTTCTCGTCAACTTCCTCATCTTCACCATATGAATAATAACCGCCATACTCGGAACTCGGTTCGCCCCAAATAACTAACGGAATCTTAAATTTCACGGCAATTTGCATCGGATAAACAAAACAGCCGGCGTGGCAATGCCAACAAAAATCACCCTTTCTCATGAGCGACTCCAACATTAATTTTTTCACTACCGTCCAGCTGGGCCGGAAAGAAATAAAATCAACACCGATTTTTTTTAATACCCGCACCCGATTGGCCAGCATGCGCGGCCGATAAAAACCATGGTCAAAACTGACCACTAATGGTTTCAAGCCAAAATATTTAACCGCCGCGTACAAGGTAAAAGTACTGTCCTTGCCGCCGCTGAAAGGAATGATGCAGTCATATTGGCCTTTATTTTTATAATCGCTAATCAGCGCTTCAAATTCTCGCTTTTTCTTCGGCCAATCAATCTTTTCTTTTTTTATTTTGGCGTTTTGGCAAATATTGCAAACTCCCCGCTCGTCAAAATTAATTGACTCCCAGGTCTCCGGCATCACGCATTTAACGCATCTTTTTAATTCTGTTATTTTTTTCTTCATAATTTTAAGCCTGTTTTTTCACAACCATTATGACATCATCGTATAAAACGCCGTTATGATTAACCGCTTTTTCTTTAACGCCAGTTTTCTTAAAGCCGACTTTTTCATAACTCCTAATGGCTCTTAAATTTTCGGCGATAACGCCCAGCTCAATTTCAGCAAGACCAAGCGAGTTAAAAGCATAATCAATAATTAATTCCGTCGCTTCCGAACCGATGCCCCGCCCCCAATAAGCTTTATCACCAAGCAAAATGCCAAAAATTGCCTTCTTATTCTCCCAATCAATCGGCTCCAGCTTGATGTTGCCAATATGCTTATCATTCTCCTTGTCGAAAATGCCAACAAAAAATGAATTGGGGTCAGCCAGTTGTTTCCTAATATATTTTTTTAAATCATCAATTGTGCTCTGGCGAGTTTCCAAATATTGATTGATTTCCGAATCATTCAACCAGCCGCAGTAAGCCGGCGTTGCGTCGGCTTCCTTTAATTGTCGCAGACAAACTCTATCGCCAGATATCTTTTCTTCTTTAATCATGCTTTTTAATTAAACTCTTTATCAATTATTTTCCGGTCGCGGGAATACAAACACTTCTGGCAAACAGGATTAAATTCTTTTTCGGCTAATTCTTGCCTGATTTTTTTCATCTGATTGCTATCCCAAATTTCTTTTAAAGTCTGCTGCCTGATGTCGCCGATTTTTAATTTTTCGCCGTAAAAACTGCAGCAAGGACTCACGCTGACGTCGGCCCAAATATTCAGCTTGTAGAATGGATAATAACAAAAAGAAT
>CAZNNV010000024.1:7638-9335 GCA_964574515.1 uncultured Candidatus Saccharibacteria bacterium | reverse complement strand
AGACCCTTAATGCCACTTTGACTATTGGCACAGCCACAATCACTGCTGGCTCTTTGGATCCTGGTTCTGCGTTTACGAAAAATGTCGGCACTACTGCCTACAATTTTTCCGCTCTTAAAATTACCGGCGGTTCAGCGGAAGATGTCACTGTTTATTCCATCCGGTGGAATCAATCCGGTTCAGCTGCTACTTCTGACTTAGCTAACGTTAAGGTTTCAGACGGCACCACCGATTATGCCACCACTGTTTCTTCCGACGGCAAATACTATACCGTTAACTTCGGTACCGGTATTTCTATCGGCAAGGGATTAAACAAGGAATTCACCATCAAGGGCGATATCATCAACGGTTCAGCCAGAACCGTATCGTTTGATATCTATCGCACCACCGACATCGTCGTCAAAGGCAATGTCTATGGTTATTACATGACTCCGACTTTCACGGATAATGGCGCGACGCACGCGACAGCGAATGCTACTGATATTTCGGCCACAACTTCGCCTTACTTCCAAGGCGCGCACGTGACGATTGGCGGCGGTTCGTTAAGAATTGATAAAAGCGCTTCTGGCGCTCCTTCCGCGAATATTACTCGCGGTGCGACCGGCCAGATTTTAGGCGCTTTTGACTTCGTTGTTCAGGGCGAATCAGTCAATGTGGCGAGTATTCGCTTGGACTTTGATCACACCGGCACCGGCTCAACCTCTGATATCACTTCTATCACTTTGAATAAAGCTGATGGAACCGTGTTATCCACTGGTGGAACCGCGGCTGATGATACGACTGCCCATGCTGCCACATTAGATGGCACATTAGACGGCCATGTCACTTTCTCGGGAACAATTACTTTCCCGGTCGGCACAACTCAAGTTATCGTCAAAGGTAATTTGAACACCGATTTCGCGGCCAATGATACATTTAGGACTGGTATGAATACGCCTGACGTCAGAGCAACCAGCATTACCGGCGCGACAACCGGCAATACTATCACTGCTACTCCGGCGGCGGCTGTTTGGGGTAATTCCATGACAGTCAAAGGCGGCGCGTTAACAGTTAATGTTTCCGCGACACCAGTTGCCCAGCCAGTTATTGCTGGAACTCAGGGCTTTACTTTCGCCAATTATTTATTTGATGCAACAACATCAGGTGAAGACATTCGCGTGACCTTAATGACCCTGCGCTATCAGCATACTAACCTCTTGGGTGCTGATCTGAATACGATGTTCCTGTATGATGGCGCCACCAAATTAAACACCACCGCCGTTGACCCGGTTGCCGGGGATGGGGATCAAGAGGTGACCTTTACTTTGGATGTTCCGTTGATTATTACCAAAGGAACGCAGAAGACCGTGACTTTGAAAGGTAATGTTTTGGCGACAGCCACATTAACCAATTCCGCAACTTGGGGCATGACTGCTTCCGCGGCTTTGACCGCGACCGGTGTTTCCACCGGCAATAACATTGACGAATCCACTCCGGGCGGAGGGGGCCAGGCAATGTCGATTGACGCTTCAGGCCAATATAGTGTTGCTTTGGATGCTTCTACCCCGTCCAGTAAACTGGTCGCGGCGAACACCACCGGCAATGTTATTACCACTTTGCGCTTCAAAGCGACTGCTGAGCAGATTACCGTTGACAAAGTAACCTTGGCTCTATATACCGCTTCTTCAACGACTCGGGATATGACCAATGTTTCGTTG
>CAZNNV010000024.1:658-7628 GCA_964574515.1 uncultured Candidatus Saccharibacteria bacterium | reverse complement strand
GTAGTGGTTTCTTGGGTGTCGGCAATGCCACTGGTTTGACCAGTGAAAATGCGACCACCACTTATACCTTGAGCACCCCATTGGTCATTCCGGCCAATGAGGAAAAGATTGTCACTGTTAAAGCTGACATTGCGCCAATCACGCAAGACAGCACAATAGCGACAGCTGGCGACCGAATCATTATTGCTTACTACAACACCAATAGTGAAACCACTAACGGCGGTGATGCCGCTTCTGGTGTAAGAGTTGCTGGTTTCAGCACAACGGCGACCCACATTCCTGGCAATTCAACTTATATCTTTAAGTCAGTGCCGACTGTGAGCGCGGTTACCTTGACTAATAGTTTGACTTCGGGTAATGGCGTGCCGTTATTCAAGTTTAAAGTAGCGGCGGACGCCAAAGGCGATATTGACCTGTTTAAGGTAACATTCAGAATTTCCACTTCTTCTGTCGCGGCGATGTATGTTCTCAACCCGACTTTGGTTGAGGTGACAAATGCGGACGAAACGGTTCAGAACGATGCTACCACGATTGTCAGTGGAACAACTGACCTCAACATGGTGCTTGAGTTATCCGATGTAGCCAACACGCCGAGAACAATTGCGGCCGGTTCATTCAGAACGTTTGAACTGCGCGGCGATGTTTCCGGTTCTGTGACTACTGGCAGCTCGGTTAGTACTATGTTGATGGGCGATGCCTTCTATGAACAGCCGAACGGCACTGAAATGCAGGCCGCGGCTACGGTTGACGCTTGGACGACCCACGATGACTTCATCTGGTCTGACCGCAGCGCTACCGGCCATGGTGTTGGTACTGCTGACTGGACGAACGGCTATCTGGTCTCCGGATTACCTTCGACCAACATGTCTACAGTTACCATTAGTTACTAATTGGACTTTCGCCTTAATATAGAATTTCTATTTTAGGGCAACTCCTCACTTGTGTGCGCCTCGCGGCGCAGAGAAGGAGAGTTCAAAAAAGCCCCCCGATTTCAATCGGGGGGCTTTAATTTTGTTTAAATATTTGGTAAGATAAAGCGAGAAAATAATCAGTGATTTTTTAAATCAAATGCCAAAAAAAATAATTATTTCGATTATAGCAGTTTTAATTTTAATCGCCGGCTATGCAGTCACGGCCTATCAAATGGATTTTTTCCCTTTTGGCGAGGGGGGCTGGGGAAATATTTTTAAGGATAAGGAAGTCAATCCGGCTGATTTGATTGTTTTTAATCCTAAAACTCCCAACATTCCCGCTGGCGTGCTTGAGGTCTATCAGCAAAGATTCAACGATATCAAGAATATTCTCCAGAATGATATGGACAATATGGCTGGCTGGCTGGCTTTGGGCGTTATCCAAAAAAGCATCGGCGATTATGAAAGCGCGCGCGACACCTGGCTTTATGTCAATAAAATCAGGCCCAAAAACAGCATTTCATTCGCCAATCTCGGCGATCTCTATGCCTATAACTTAAACAATCCGGGCGAGGCGGAAATAATGATGCAAATTGCCATTGAAAATGATCCGACTGATATAAATTATATTTTGAATTTAGCCAATATTTATCGTTATAAATATCCGGGGAAAGAAGGGCTGTTTGAAAAAACCTTGCTGGACGCCGAAAAAAAGTTTTCCGATAATGTTGATATTATTTCCACGCTGGCTGCTTATTACCGGCAGACGAAGCAAAAAGATCAAGCCATCTTTTATTATGAAAAATTGGTGCAGCTGGATCCCAATAATCAGACAGCAAAGCAGGATTTGGAGGAGTTAAAAAATGAATAATGTTAAATCCTTTATTTAAAACTGATAATAAAATTTTGCTGCTATTAAAATTTCTTCTGGCCGCGCCTCTGCTGCTGCCGCTTTTCATTTCCTCGTCTTTTCTTTTTCCCTATACTTCCATCAAGGCATTTCTCTTCCGGATAATTATTGAAATCGCGGCGGTTTTGTATTTGTATCTGGCGCTAAGATACCATTTTTTTCTTCCTTCTTTTAGAAAAAAAGGGGAGAGTATTCTAAATTTGGCGATATTGGCATTTTTTATTGTTTCTTTTCTTTCGGCTGTCTTTGGTCTTGATTTTTTTCAGAGTTTCTGGGGCGATCTAGAACGGATGAATGGCGTTTGGAATTTAGCGCATTTTGTGGCTTGGTTTTTGATGTTATTCTCCCCCCTTTTAAGGGGGTCCGCCAGCTGGCGGAGGGGGGATTTAAGAAACAATATTTTTTTTCACCAATTACTGCGACTCTCGGTTGCGGTCAGCTCACTGGTGGCCTTATTAGCCATTCTCCAAAGATTCGCTTCGCTGGGTTTATTATTGCCGCAAGCCGGCCGGGTTTTTTCCACTATCGGCAATCCGGCTTTTCTGGGGACTTATTTATTATTTAATATTTTTTTCGCCGGGTATTTGCTGTTATCTGGAAACCCTTCGACGCGCCCCGCAGCTGCGGGGCTTGCTCAGGGAGTAAAAAGTTTATCGCCTGAGCGTAGCGAAGCGAAGTCGAAGGCTAGTTGGCTTTATTTTTCCCTTTATTCATTGTCTATAATTTTAAATTTAATCGCTTTATTACTCACCGGTACCCGCGGCGCGATATTAGGTTTGGCAGCCGGCGCGGTTATTTTTTTAGCGCTATTGGAGTTGGCGCCGCTTATTAAAGGGGTTCGCCAGCCGCCAACTGGCGGAGGCGGCAGGGGATTTAAAAAATGGCCGATTATTTTTTTAGCCGCGATTATCATATTTGCCGGCGCGCTATTTTTATCGCGCGGCACGGCTTTTGTCCGCAATAATTCTTTTTTATCACGTTTAACCTCTATTTCTCTTGGTGACGCCTCGACGCAAAGCCGCCTGATTTTATGGCAAGACGCCTGGCGGGCTTGGCAAGCGCGCCCGATTTTGGGCTCGGGACCGGAGAATTTTGAAACGGCTATTAGTCCATATTTATCGCCGAAGTTGGCCGGTTATGAAGCTTATAGTTTTGATCGCGCCCATAATTTTATCTTTGATTATGGCGTGGCCACCGGCTGGCTGGGATTGTTGGCGTATTCGGGCATTTTCGCGGCGGCGGGCTGGAGATTAATAAAGAACATAAAAGATGATTATTATTTTTCTATTATTTTTTTATCTCTGCTGGCGGCTTATTTAATTCAAAACCTTTTTGTTTTTGATACTTTTATTTCTTATTTAATGTTATTTTTTGCGCTGGGAATAATTAATATTATGCCATTGCGAAGTGTGGAGCGACAAAGTAATTCTGTGGATGGCGATAAAAATACGGGATCGCCAAGCCCCTTTGGGGCTCGCGATGACAAAATTGATTTTTATAAAAAAATCGTTTTTGCTATTTTTATTATTTTTATTATTTTTTCTCTTTATGCTTTTAATTTGAAGCCGCTTCGCGCCAGCTATCTGGCCAACCAGACTTTAATTTTGCCGCCCGAGGCATTGGGCGAGACCGGCTTAATCAATCTGACTAAAATTTTAGCTTTAAAAACTTTCGCTTCGCCGGAAATTATTTATCAAATTACTCTTGATTATTTGGATAAAATAAACCAGGCGCCGCAATTGACGCAGGATGAAAATTTTTATAAAATTTTATCTGATGGTTTGGCTGCCAATATCAGCCGTTCGCCCAGCCAGCCAAAAAATTATATCGCGCTGGCTTGGCTCAATCTCTATTTTTCCAGCCGCAATAATGAACGGATTAATTCAGCCATTAACCTTGGCCGGCAAGCTAAAATTTTGTCGCCGGCTAAAAAAGACGCTTATCTGATTTTAGTGGCCGGCTACTCCATGAGCGGCCAGCCGGGGTTGGCTCTAGAAATTGTTAGCCAGGCGGAGATAATTGATGGTAAGATAGGGAAAGATGTGAGAGAGTATTGGGAGAAGATAAGATAATAGATAAAATTTTTCAATTTTTAAGTACCAATTTTCAATAATTGAAAATCGCAAATTGATAATTGAAAATTAATTTCTGTGCCCCAAAAATTAATTAAACAAAATTTTTCCGCTAATTGGCTTTTATCTGCTATCAGATATGGCCTTTACGCTTGTCTCCTTATGCCCCTGATATTCAGCGGCCGGTTTATTTTCCCTTATATTTTTCCCAAGCAGGCCTTTTTCCAGATTATTGTGGAAATTATCATGGCTTTATATATATTTTTGGCGCTGCGCCAGCCGGAATATCGGCCGCGTTCCTCGTTGATATTCAAGGTCCTGCTGGCTTATTTCTGCGTTTTGGTTTTAAGTTCTGTTTTTGGCTTTAACGCTTATCATAGTTTTTGGTCCAACTATGAACGCATGGCCGGCGTCATCTCGCTTTTCCATTACCTCGGATTTTTATTTGTCGCTTTTAATGTTTTTAAGACAAAAGAGGATTGGTTTGGGTTTTTTAATGTTTCTATTATCGCCAGTGTTTTGGAGGCATTTTATGGGCTAGGACAGATTATGGGCTTTTCTTCATTTATGCACGCCGGTTCGGATAATAGAATAGACGGCACTATCGGTAATTCTTCTTTTTTGGCCGGCTACATGTTAATAAATGCCCTTTTTGCTTTTTGGCTATTACTGGAAAGAAAGCGTGTTTATTGGCGGTTTTTCTATATCGCCACAATTTTTCTCAATCTGTTTATTCTATACAAAACCCAGACTAGGGGCGCTGTTTTGGCGTTGGCTTTCAGTTTGTTGATTTTGCCATTATTTTTTATTTTCGCGCCGGCTAAAGAATTGGCTTCTTTGCCGATGAAAAGACCGGAGCGGTTGAAAAAATACGCAATTATTGCTTTAGTGGCGTTTTTTGTCGTTGTCGGTATTGTTTGGCTAGCCAGAGACACGCAATTAATCAAAGGCAATCCCACGCTGGCCAGAATTACCCATATTTCAATTAGCGAGGGCACCGGCCAGACGCGTTTGCTTTCTTGGGGCATGGCTTTGGAGGGATTTTTAGAGCGGCCGATTTTTGGTTGGGGTCCGGAAAATTTTAATCTGCTTTTCAATAAATATTATAATCCTCGCCTTTATCCGACAGAAAGCTGGTTTGACCGTTCGCACAACGCTTTTCTGGATGTTTTGGTTAATACCGGCATTATCGGTTTTACTCTTTATCTATCTGTTTTTGCGTTGGGCCTTTGGTTTTTATGGGGCGCTTGGAAAAAGAAAAAGATAAATTATCAGACAGCCGTTATTTTCACCGTCATTTTAGTTGCTTATGCCATTCAAAACTTTTTTGTCTTTGATACCCAAATAACGCTGTTGATGATTTATCTCATCCTGGCTTATTTGGTTTATTTAAGCTTGAAAGACAGGCAGCCAAATGATTCAGGCAAACCGGTGAGAACAAATATTCTTTTTGCCATTATTATAGGTGCGGTTTTTTTCTCGTTTTTTTACTGGTTTAATTTTAAGCCTGGTTTGGCTGGCACAACCGGCATTGAAGCGGTGAAATATTTACAGTTGAGCCAGCCGGCTAAAGCCGCCGAGCAATTTAAAACGGCCTATGGCATGGGTACTTTTGGTTTACCGGAGATTGCGTCCCGCGCCCAAGAGGCGGCAGTCGGTTATTTAAGCAGCGGCCAGGAGTTAGATGAAAATAAAAGAGGGATAGTTTTGTTGGCGGGTGAAGGGTTGGAAAAATCATTAGCCGAATATGAACCAACTAATGTCCGTTATATGTTAATGCTGGTTAATATTTATTTGATGTCGGCGCAAAATGATCCGACTTCTTTATCCCAAGCCGATGCTTGGCTTGAGAAAGCGGTGGAATTAGGGCCAACGCGCCAAGACGTCTATTTCGCTTTAGCACAATTAAGATTGCAGGAAGGCAGAAAAGACGAAGTATTGGCCGCGTTGAAAAAAGCCGCTGAACTTAATCCAGCCGCCGAAACCCCTCATTTTAATTATGGGTTGATGGCTATCGTTTTGGGAGAAAAAGAATTAGGCCAGGAAGAATTGAAGAAAGCCGGTTCTGAGATGCGGAACGTTGCCAATCTTCAAAAATTAATTAGTATTTATACGCAGAATAAGGATTGGCCGGAAGCCATTTCGTTGCATCAAAATTGGATTAAATTGAGGCCAGCTAGCGCTGAACCTTATGCCAGCCTGGCTGCCCTTTATGTGGAAATGGGTGATAAGCAAAAAGCGAAGGAGGCGGCCTTAGAAGCCGCGAGAGTTGATCCGACGACCCAGGCGCAGGTTGACGAATTCATCAAAGGGTTGGGGATATAAAAAGCTATTTGATATAAAAAATCACCCTTTATTTTTAAGGGTGATTTTTGTTTTTGGTAATTAAATTTTGCTAGAAATATATACCTTCTGTTGCGGCTATCATTTTTTCCAACGAGAAGTTTTTGGCCTTGGCGAGAGAATTCTGGCTGAATTTTTCCTGCTGTGCCGGATTAGCCAATAATTCGGCAATTTTTTGTGCTAAAATTTCCGGTTTAGCCGGCGGAACCAGATAACCATTAAAATCATTTTCCACTAATTCCGGAATGCCGCCGATGTTACTGGCGATAATCGGCAGGCCGGCAGCCATCGCTTCCAGAATTGCATAAGGCAGGCCTTCTTTGATGGATGGCAGGATAAAAATATCAAAAGCTTTGAGATGTTGCGCGGCCAAAGCGCCGGGCAGGCCGCTGTTAAGCAAAATATTTTCTTGCAGATTATATTTTTTGATTAAATTTGATAACTGATTTTGTATCGGTGTAGTATCTAAATTCCCCTGATTTTTTGCCACTTCTGCTAATTGTTGTTGATATTTAAGTGCTCTGTTTATCTTGATAGATTGCAAAGCATCATCGGCAGATTTTACTACATCTTCACCTGATATTTTACCTCGCATAGCATCTTTAAATGGTTTCGTCCCCTTTAATGCTTCATCTACCATTCCGGGGCCTGACCCTGTTGTCGCCCCCAATGTTTGCTTCAGTCCTTTACCAACAAAATTAGCCACAGGTGCTATAACTTTACCAGCAACCTGT
>CAZNNV010000024.1:0-648 GCA_964574515.1 uncultured Candidatus Saccharibacteria bacterium | reverse complement strand
AAATAAATCAGCCCTTTTTCCGGATAGAAATTGGCAATAGTGCCGAGGAGGGCGCCATTAGCCATTAGCCATTGGCCATTGGTTAATTTAGTTTTCGCTTCTTCGCGCGGCAGAAAACTTAAATTATTTAAATCAATGCCATTATGGATAACGACTAATTTTTCCGCTGGCGCGACGCGATATTTTAACCAAAGATTTTTATCATTTTGCGAAACACAGATAATTTTATCTTTATATCTGGCTGTCCATTTTTCCAGCCATAAACGGCGCGAAAAAAATGAGAAAGCGGCGGTGAAAACCGCGCCATGCACTGTATAGATGACTTTTGTTTTCGGCAGGCGGCGCGCGGCCAGCGAGCCCAGCACGCCAGCCTTGGAGCTGTGCAAATGCAAAATATCCGGCTGAACTTGGCGCAGGAGTTTTTTTATTTCCCGATAGGCCAGCCAGTCGCGCCGAGGGTTAATAAATCTCGCGAGATTTTTCAGCTGATAATTTCGGATATTTCTTTTATCCAGCTGTTCATTTAATTTATAGCCGCCATCATTGCCGGCTGCCACTGAAATATCATATTTAGGCGACAGGGCAGTCGCTAAATCCAGCACATTTTTTTGCGCGCCACCGAGATCCGACTGGGTGATTAAATAGAGT
>CAZNNV010000023.1:5388-9430 GCA_964574515.1 uncultured Candidatus Saccharibacteria bacterium | reverse complement strand
GAATATCCCAATTATTTTTTTTAATATACAGCCAACCCGCCAATAACCCACCCAAAATACCGCCCCAAACCATCAAACCACCCGCGTCTATCCGCCACAGCAAACTGACATCAGCCAGCCATTGCCACGGCTCCTGTAATAAAAATAAAACGCGGCTGCCCAGCGCCGCGCCCAAAAAAACAGATAAAGTCAAGATGATAATTTTTCCGTCCGGCAAACCTTTTTTCCGACCTTGCCATAACAGCCAGAAATATCCGGCCGTGAAAGCCAAACCGACGAATAAACCCCAAGTGTATATTCTTACTGGACCGATAAAAAAATGGGTTATTTGAAAATAATTAATCATTTATATTCTAATACCCGACTAAATTCCCCGCCACTGAATCCAACCAATCATCCGCGTGAAAACGCCGGATCTGATACCGATATTTCGGCATTTGATTAATAATCTTATAAACGCCAAATGCCGCCCCGTAGCTAGTCGCCTTAGCCATTTCAATCACCCGTTCGTTATAATTACCGCCCGGATAAGCCAACAAGTCCACAGTCCGGCCGGTTTTTTCTTCCAAAATACTCTTGCTCTCCACTAACTGTTTCATTAAATCATCATCAGACAAAGCGGTTAAATTAGCGTGGTTAAAACCATGGCTGCCGATCTCCATGCCGGCGTCAGACATTTCTTTAATCTCGGCCCAGGTCATAAAATCCTTCTTGCCGATCCATTCGGTTGTGATAAAGAAAGTCGCTCTCATACCGTATTTTTTCAATAAGGAAAAAGCAAATTCATATTGTCCGTAACGGCCATCATCAAAAGTTATGGCCACGGCCTTGGCTGGCAAGGGCTTGCCTTCGTCAAAATAATTTATGAGTTCCCGCGCCAAAACCACTCGGTAGCCGTTATCTTGAAAATATTTTAAGTGCGCTTCAAATCCTTCAGGCGATACGGCAAAAGACCGCTCATCAATCGGCGCTGTTTCCGGCGGCATGGGCCGAATATGATGATAATTAAAAACCGGAAATTTTATAATAACGCTATCCCCCGGCTTTTGGTAAGCCACTGGCTCGGCTTCAGTTACTGAAACATAAGCCTGCGGCGAACTGCTCGGCAATCCCTCTTTAACACTGATAAAATGGCCCTCATCCAGCCAAACATAAGCGATGGCGCCGATAGCGGCTAATAAAATTATAATTGTAACGGTAAAAATTATTTTTTTCATTTATCTTTTTTTCTGCCTAAAAATTTCAACAGCTCCTTCACTCCTAATCCCCGATGGCTTATCGTATCTCTTTCTTCATCAATCAATTCGCCGTAACGCCCTCCGTCCTTTAATTTAAAAATCGGGTCATAGCCAAATCCCAATTCTCCTCTGAACTCATCCGAAATTAAACCTTCAATATCATTCTTATATTCCCAAAATTCTTTCGTTCGCGGATCGTATAAAACTAAAAAACCGGTATACCGACAAGTCCTTTTTTCCTCCGGAATGCCCTTTAGCCGTTCTAATAATTTATTGTTCCGGTCTAATTCTGTGCCGCCATGCCATCTTTTGGCATGGACGCCCGGCTCGCCTCCTAAAATATCAACAAATAATCCCGTATCATCAGCCAGCGTCAATAATTCCGATTTTTCACCGTAGAAACACGCCTTATTTCTAGCGTTAGCCAGAAGATTATCCTCATCCTCTTCAACATCATCAATAATCCCGGCCTCTTTCAACGAAACCAATTCAATATCAGAATCAAAATTTTTAAAAATTCTTCTAAATTGCTCTAATTTATTCTCATTATTAGTGCCGATTAGAATTTTCATAATTAATATAGGAAATTTAACTCTATATTATCATAATTTGATTCGCTTTACTACTAGCTTGATTCTATCTTATTGCTTTATAATAAAAAGAAAGCCCCATAACATCGGGGCTTATAATATTATTTCTCGCTCTTTAATCAGCCGGCAAAATATCTTTCTCGCCTTGAGACGCTCTCCTTTTTTGCTAGCCCAAAGGTTTCCAAACATTTCCGCAAAATTTTCCTCACCCCTAGACAACAGGGGCAAGCTGCCGAAATCCCAAGCAAGAAGATGACCGATCTCGTGACCCAAGTCTTCAATCCAACAGGAGATTCGGTCGGGCCGCAGAGTTATTCTAAGCGGAGAATTGACAAAGATCGTTTCCGCCACAACCCAGGCCAGGCCTCCTTTACACAAAAAACCAGTTTCCCAACCAACCAAGAGACGATTGACTCGATGATTTTTAAGAAACTGAATTAAATCCTGCCGCTGCACTCCATACAAAAGACCTTGCGCCATCTGCGAAATACTTGCATATCCGGCTTTTCTTAACACACGCCACGAACTCTTATATTCCATTGTTCCCCTCCATAATAAAATTTTAAAAACTATCTTCTATATTTAATTAGATAATAACCTTTTAACAGTTTAACTAATAAAACTATTTTCGAAATTTAGTCTTTAATTAATCCTTTTTCAACTTACCCAACGACCAAATAAGAAAATCCAATATTTTTTGCTCGGATATTCTTTTTGCGTCGATGTCAAACTTTGATTTAAATTTCTTAATCACTTTTTGTATCTTTACATTACCAATAAATTCTGAGTAAAAATTCTCCAAATAAGCATATATCTTTCTTGCTGATTCAATTCTTTCTTTATTTTTTCCCGCTACCTTTTTATGAATAACGACCGAAACCTCATCGTCAAAAATTGGTTTACTATTATCTATCGTGTGAAGCAACTTTGTTGCAAAACTAAATTGTACGGTATTATCGCCTCTTTCTCTTGGAATTTTATGTAATTCATTTAAGATAAATTCAAGATTATCTTCTTTTGCGTCCAATAATTCGAAATACCTCTTTTTTAATTTTTTGCCTAAGCCAGCTCTATCCAACCGATAATAAGATCTAAAAACAAATTGGAAGACAGTGTTATTTTTTATATTCCCTTTTTTATATTCATCCCTCAACCACAAATAAACATCAACGCTCTCACGACTTATGTTTGATATTATTTCTTCATGTCGCCTATAGATTTCCTCAGCTATTTCTAAATTGGGTATTTCTTTCATATTTTTATCTTGATTATTTCTTTAATCTTATCAATAACCTTATCTGAAAATTTATCCAATTCTTCATAATCCTTATGTATCACGTCTTTTACCCCTCTTTCCACCGCCTCCTTGTTCCATTGTGGCGTAGAAGATATAGAAATTATTTTATTCAAACCAAATCTTTCAAAATTTAAAATATGAAAAGAACCGCCTGCCTTACAATCCCGATCTAAGAGAATTACGTCAAAATCAACCATACTCTTATTTATATATTCTTCAACTTGAGTGTACTCAGATAAAACAGTCACCGCTATATCACCTCGACCATTAATTAACAACTCTTCCTCTAAAGAATTTAATTTTAACAATAAAAAAGACAGCGTTTTTAAATCATCTTCTAAAATTAAAATTCTTATTGTTTTCATACTATGGTTTAAAAAAACATCGTAGCCCTAACGGGAGTCGAACCCGTGTTGCCGCCGTGAGAGGGCGGCGTCCTAGCCACTAGACGATAGGGCCAAATTATATCCTTTTCAAAATTTTGTTCTTTTCAACACTTTCTATTTTAGCTTTATTTACCAACTCTTTCAATGCTTCCATGGTTTTGATGGTTTTATCATAGGTTGGCCGGTCAACGGGATAAGGCGTGGCATCTTTGCCGCCGTGGGCGAAAGAATAGCGCGCCGGATCGGCAAAAGAAATTTTGGCGCCATAGACCACCTCACCCACCAGCGCCAGCGCCCGCATGGTTTTCCCGCCCACGCCTCTTAATGCTAAAAGTTTTTCGTAGTTATCAGGTTTCACCTGGCAAACCTGCCAAAGAATTTTTTGCAGATATTTGCTTTTGGCAAAATTTTCATTGACGACCGGATGATAATGGAATTCTTTATTTTCTAAATTTAATAAAGTTAATTGCCGTTTGCCATGCGTAACCCGCGCCATCTGATTCAAGGGCGTGGCGTATTTTTCTAAAAGCT
>CAZNNV010000023.1:4112-5378 GCA_964574515.1 uncultured Candidatus Saccharibacteria bacterium | reverse complement strand
TGCGCCAAATAAAATCTTACCGCGTCCGCGCCGTATTTTTCCAAAAGCTGAAAATCCTTCATCAGCTGGCCAAAACCCGCCTCTTTAACCAAGTTCACACTCATTTGCCTGGCTTTGCCGCTGTCCGCGGCCGACAAATTCAAAACCTTATCCAGCTTAATCTGCGAACTGATGCCGCTGTGGGGCTCGCAAACCAAATCATTAATATCCCTTGAAAACCAATGGTAACGCCGCGCGGTTTGATTAACCTTATTCATGCCCTGCTGAACTACTGTCCAGGCGCCGGAGCGCGTGAATAAAAAAACATGATGGTATAACTCAAAACCATCCTGCACCAGCGACGAATCCACTTTCGCCGCCATTTTGGAATTATAGACTAGATTATCGCCCGTCTGCTCCGGCAGACACAAACGGCTGCTCCAGTCAAATATTTGCTCCGGCGTTTTCAATGATGTTTTTCCCTTGCCGCCGCACATAAAAACGCCCAGATCCCTCTCTTGGCCGCGAAGCGCTTCTTTCAGCGCGCCACAGAGCACGGTGGTGAGGCCGGAAGCGTTCCAATCAAAAGCCAAGACCGTGCCAAGAGATTGAAACCAAACCGGATCTGCCAAGCGCTTAATAAATTCTTCTGGACCATATTCGGCAATAATCACTTCCGACATCGCTCGGCCAAGCCGAACCATCCGCTCAAACAGCCACGGCGGACATTTGCCGAAATCCAGAGTGAAATTGGCAATACCGGTACGCATAAAAATAATTTACTTTAAGGCAAGGCCTTGACATAGAACATTCGTTCACCTATACTGAAATAGTAGCATAAATAAATTTTGCCGGCAACAGATATGGATTTCCAAAAAGCTATTCTTAAAGTCAGAAAGTTCTACTATGACCGCAAACGCCTCCCCTCCTATCGCGAATTGGCGCGGCTCTTAAATTATAAATCAGTCAACGCTGCTTGGCGAATAGCGCAAAAAATGATTAGCGAAGACATTCTGGATAAAGACACTCAAGGCCGGCTCATCCCCAAAAAGCTCAATCATCAGTTAAAAGTGCTCGGCACAATTGAAGCCGGCTTTCCAACGCTGGCCGAGCAAGAATTGATTGATACTATTTCGCTTGACCAGTATTTATTAACCCAGCCGGAGCAAAACTATATGCTCCGCGTCACCGGCCTTTCTATGATTGAAGCTGGCATGGCGCCTAATGATTTGGGGATTGTGGAAAAAGACAAGGATCCAAAAAACGGGGACATTGTTGTCGCGCAGG
>CAZNNV010000023.1:3175-4102 GCA_964574515.1 uncultured Candidatus Saccharibacteria bacterium | reverse complement strand
GGATGGCAATTGGACAATGAAATATTTTCAAAAAAGAGGCGGCGAGGTTATCCTAATTCCCGCCAATAAAGACTATCCGCCCATCCGCGCTCAGGAAGAAATGCGCATCGGCGGCGTCGTCGTTTCCGTGGTAAAAAAATATTATTAAAAATTATTGCCTAAATAAAAATACATGCCCCTTGGTTTTTTTCCAAGGGGCTTTTAAAGTACTGCCACTAGAGATAGAGATAATTAAGTATTAATCATCCCCGGCACAACTGAGACTGTAGTCTCAGGATAAAGTAAGGAAAATTCCCTGATCCTTTCTTGACAAGCTGGATTTTCTTTAACAAACTTTCTCATCAACTTAGGATATGCCCGCCAGAACCTTTGATACAACGGTTCCATAAACTCTGCCATAGAAATACTTTTGGTCTTATGCGGAATAGACGAGCATCTCCTATTAGCGCAGTATTCACATCCTTTTGGCGTTGGATTTTCCTCAGCCATAATCCTCTCCTTTCTCTCTGTTTAAAACAGAGAATTCTTAGGTACTAAAAAAGACGCCAATAATGGCGCCGATTAAAAAACTTTTTTTATTATTAATTTCATACTACAATTTTACTCCCGCCACCGTTCATCCTGCCGCACTAATAATTCACCGGCTTTGGCCGGATCGGCCATTATTTCCTTGACCACTTTTTCCATCCGCATACCCTGCGAACCTTTAACTAAAATTAAATCGCCTTCCTGAATGATGTTTTGCAACACACGGCTGGCTTGCTCAGCGCTTAAAAAATAATGAATGTCTTTCTCCATCAAACCCGCAGCCTTGGCTTCTTCAACCATGAAAACAGAGTTGGAACCAACCGCTAATAAGATATTAATACTTTCAGCCGCCCGCGCCCCGACTTCCCGATGAGCAAACTCTGAGTAAGAGCCCAATTC
>CAZNNV010000023.1:0-3165 GCA_964574515.1 uncultured Candidatus Saccharibacteria bacterium | reverse complement strand
AGCATATCGCCGAGCACGGCTATCTTGCGGCCGGCCGCTGACATCCGGCTCAAAACATCCAGGGCTGCTTTAGCCGCTGACGGCGAAGCATTATAAGAATCGTCAATAATCCAAGTATTTTTTATTCCGCGGATTAAATTCATCCGGCCTAATGGCTGCCTATATTTTGCTAGAGCCTGGGAAATATTGACTAAATTCATGTCAAAAACTAAACCAGCAGCAATCGCCGCCAAAAAACTGTAAATCTGATGTTCGCCAAAGATTTTATTTAAACGGAAGGGCACGCTGGCGCCGCGAAAATCAATTTTAAAATTCATATAAGCGTCTTCCGGATTGTTTAAATTAACTTCCAGATTGCTTATTTTAATATCCGCTTCATCGCTAAAACCAAAACTGATAACCTTGGCTTTGGTATGGCCAGCCATTGCCCGGACTCGCTGATCATCGAAATTTAAAATCGCCCAGCCATTTTTTTTTAAATTAACCAATAATTTAACTTTTTCCCGAGCCACTTGCGCCGGCGTCCTAAAAAATTTAATGTGCGCCGGAATATCGCTGATAGCCGTCATCACCCCGATATCACATTTAATAAAACTTAACAAATAAGAAATATCGCCAATCTTATCCGCTCCCATTTCTAAAATTAAAATATCAGGATAATGCGGCGTATAAACCAACCCGAATAATCTTTTTAAAAAAACTAAAGACCATTTGAAATAAGATCCACCGCCGGTCTCTGAACCGATTATCGTTAAGGGAACACCCACCTCGTTATTATAGTTCTTATAATTCTTGCGAACATTAAATTTATCGTTGAGAACGGTAAAAATCGCCTCCTTGGCTGAAGTTTTGCCGACACTGCCCGTTATGCCAATAATTTTCGGCCGATAGCGCCAAAGATAAAGACGGGCGAATATTTTTAAAATATAAATTAAAATATTTTTCATTTATGCCTTTGCCGGGCATTACTGCTCCGGCGGAATTTCATAATAATTTAAGAGGTAGCGCGTCAAATCGGCGAATACCGGCGCCAACGATTCAGAAGCAAAATTAATGCCGTGGGGCTTGTCTACTTTCAAAAAAATCAAAAACTTTGGATCATAGGCCGGCGCATAACCGACAAAAGAATGGATTGTATCGTCAGGGTTATAGCCGCGCTTATCTTCATTCGGAATTTGGGCGGTACCGGTCTTGCCAGCAACAAAATAATCATCCATTTTAATCTTATCATAACCATTACGCACAGTACTAACTAACATGGCGGTTAGTTGACCGGCGCTTTGCGGTCTAATAACTTGGGCAACGACTTGCGGCCCAATTAAATCCTCCCGGCCATCCTGATCAACTATCTTTTCCACGATATAAGGCCGCATCAGCTTGCCATCATTGGCAATAGCGCTGATAGCAGTGGCGATCTGTAGCGGCGTCACCGCGATGCCTTGGCCGAAAGCAGCCGTGGCAAAATTTATTTCCCGGCTATCCTTCAAGCCGGATAAATTACTGACAATTTCCCCCATTAAATCAATATCTGTCCGCTTATAAAAACCAAACGCTTCAATATATTTTTTAAAAATGTCAGGCCCCATCAAATGTTCAGCATAGACTACGCCGGTGTTAATTGATTTCTCCAGAACATTAGTCATTGTACTTAATCCATAAGACTTATTTTGCGCGTTGGTGATTGTATAGCCATTAAGCGTTACCGACCCGGTATCAGTATAAGAAGTTTCGGGCGTTGCTTTGCCGCTGTCGAGCGCCGCGGCCATGGTAATTGGCTTAAAAATAGAACCTGGCTCGTAAAGTTTTTGGACGCAAGGATTTAAAAAATTATCGATGTTTTCAATTTTATTATATTCATTGGGGTTAAAATCGGGTAAGGAGGCCATGGCGCGAATAGCGCCGGTTTTCGGCTCCATAACAATAACGCTGCCGCCGATGGCACCCCATTTTTCCACCACATCCTTTAATTTTTGTTCGGCCGTGTATTGAACATTTTGGTCTAATGTTAAATAAATGTCAGCGCCATCTTGCGCCGGCGCTAAATCATAATCGCCCAAAAGCAACCACCGCCCCAAAGCGTCTTTTTGGGATTTTAGCTGGCCGCTGACACCGGCTAATTCGGTGTCATAATAACCCTCTAAGCCATATAGGCCCTGCTTCTGATAATCCTTAATTCCAACAAAACCGAGCACATGGCTGGCCAGGTTATCTTGCGGATACCAGCGCCACTGCTCTTTTTCGAAATAAACGCCTTTTATTTTTAAATTTTTAACAGCCTGCGACGTCTCATTATCAACTTTGGATTTAATCGGCTTATACTGGCTGTCTGAATCCTGAAGCTTAATTAAAATTTCTTCTCTATCTATTTTTAAAATATCAGCTAACTGTTGGGCCGCTTCTTCTTTATTAACCACTTCTTTAGGCACTAAAAAAATCTTTTGATATTCCCGGTTAGTGGCTAACGGATTGAATAACCCGCCTTTTTCCTGAATATAAATAATGCCGCGCTTAGGCGGTATCTCCTGATCTAATTCTTGCTGGTTTCGGGCGCGACTGGCTAACGCCTCATGCTGATAAACGCATAAGAAAAAAATTCGGATTAACACGAATCCGAGAGCAAATAAAATAAAATAATTGATAAAATAAAACCTGGCGGAGGATGCTGTTTTCATTTTATGGTTTTTCGGCTAAAGCAAAAAATCCGGGGGCGGTTTCTAAATATTCCGTTTTGCCGATTGAAACCAAGTTCATTTCCTTGGCCTTTTCCCCCAGGCCCCGAAGAGAGTGTATCTGTAAAACAGACATCTGTAAGTTTTGATTTTGTTCTTGTTTTTCTTTAAGTGTTTTCTGGAAAAGAGTCAGTTTAAAGTTATTTTCTATAATTTTGTTCGTCTGGATAAAATTCAAAACAATAACCGCTAATAAAACCGCCGCCACGGCGAAGTTCCAAAATAAAACATTCTGGTTATCGTTCAAATAATTGTTTTTTGTGTTATGCTTAGTCATCGTTTTATTTTTTCTCTATCGCCCGCAATTTAGCGCTGCGGCTACGCGGATTTATTTTGATTTCTTCTGTTGATGGCCCTATCGGTTTTTTAGTCAAAATTTCCGCTAACTTTTCTTGCTTCAACTGGCGGAAAAAATTCTTTATTATTCTGTCTTCCA
>CAZNNV010000022.1:6753-9513 GCA_964574515.1 uncultured Candidatus Saccharibacteria bacterium | reverse complement strand
ATTTCTTCCGGATTTAATTTTAAAACCTGCCGGAAGCATGAGCGCGCGTCCGGATAGATTTTCTTTTTTAAATAAAGAAATCCCAGCTCTTTATAAGCCTCAATGTTTTTAGGTTTTTTAGCAATAGCATCAATTAAGTCTTTCTCCTGAGCATCCAAATTTTCCGTTGGCTCGCTCTCCTTTGCGACAATTTCAATTTTCTGCTTAAAAGCTTTGTCCTCGTCTTTGCTGACTTCCCGCTTCACTTTGTCCAACCCCTCGGAAATTTCCACCTTATCTAATTCCTCCAGCACCTGAATTTTTTGTTTCTTTTTCAAGCGGCGATGCTCCAACCAGGCCTTAGAACGGATAGACCAGGTTTGGGAATTTTCCCGGGCTTGGCCGATCATCGTCAAAAATATATTATCAATTTTGAGAAATGATAATCTTAATTTCCTTAAAACTTTTTCCAGCCAGTTGAAGAGCAGCGGCCGGAGAGATGAATATTTAATGGATTTAAATCTGATAACCAGGCTTTCCCTGAAAATCTTCTTGGGCATTAAATTTTCTTCCGACAACTTAGCCAAAACCGGCATCTTCCGGCTGATGATAATTATTGCCCCTAAAAAACCTCCGGCTGTTAAAATAATCCCGATGATTGATATAGTGGACATATATATTAGATTTCGTACCTGGTGAACCGCCCGATTTTTATATTCTCCCCTATTTTAGCAACCGCTTCTTGAATTAAATCCTTAATTTTTTTATCCGGCTCTTTGATGAACGCCTGTTCCAAAAGGCATACTTCCTGGCCTAATTTTTGGATTTTGCCCTCAATAATCTGCTCGATAACATTAGCCGGCTTGCCCGAATCTTTATATTGTTCTAAATAAATCTGTTTTTCTTTGGCCACAAACTCCGGCTCTAAATCTTCGGCATTTAAATAACGCGGATTCATCGCCGCAATGTGCATAGCAATATCATGCGCCAAATTTTGAAAGGCCTCGTTGCGCGCCACAAAATCAGTTTCGCAGCCCAACTCTAATAAAACACCCACCCGCTTATTAGAATGAATATAAGCCTCAATCAATCCGGCTTTTATAACGCGCTCCGATTTTTTAGCGGCAATCTGCGTGCCTCTTTTCCTTAAGGCCTCAATGGCTTTTATTTCATCGCCGCCTGTTTCTTCTAGCGCCTTCTTACATTCCATCATCGAAGCACCAGTTTTTTCTCTTAATTCTTTAACTAGATTAGCTGGAATCATATGATTTTTATATTTTTATAATCCTTATTATGCCAACAGCTATTTGGCCTCTTCCCCTGCCTTGACTTCCGCTTTTACTTCAACCTTAATATCTTTTAAATTTTCAAAAACGATATCCAAAATTTTCTTAATGGATGAAACCGCGTCGTCATTAGCGGGAATAATATAATCAATGCCAGTCGGATCAATATTGGTGTCGGTTATCGCCACCACTGGTATGCCGGCGATCTTCGCTTCCCGCACCGCAATATTATCTTCTTTAACATCAGAGATAAAAACCGCTTGCGGCAATTTGTTTAAATCACGGATGCCCGATAATTGCCGATCCAGCTTAGCCAGCTTTCTTTGCAATTCCAATTTTTCTTTTTTGGTGTATTTTTCCCATTCACCGGCTGCCTGCTGCCTTTCTAAATCACGATAATAATTAATTCGCTTAGCGATAGTTTTGAAATTGGTGATCGTGCCGCCCAGCCAGCGCAAATTGACATAAGGCATGCCCAATTTTTGGGCAACGTCACCGATCAGTGCTTTGGCTGCCGGTTTAACGCCAACAAAAATTATTACCCCGCCCTGCGCCACCGTCTGCTTCATAAATTCCAGCGCTTCGCCTAATTTCTTGATGGTTTTTTCCAAATCAAAAATATGCACATTATTGCGCGAAGTAAAAATATACGGCTTCATTTTCGGGTGCCAAGCTGAAGCCCGGTGGCCGAAATGCGCGCCCGCCTCCAAAAGTTCTGCTGCTGTCGGCAACTTTACTTCCGTTTTAACACTGTCGTTTTGTTCTGTCATAAAAATAAATTTTTACAAACCGGAAACCCGCCAAATTTCAAAACATTGAATCTTTGGTCAAATCACCCGCTTATTTTATTAATATCAGCATAATATATTTTTTATAAAAAAGCAAGATTTATAATAGCTCCCTGGGCCCGCTTCGCTTCATAGAGTACAGCCAACGGACAGCAAGACTATAATTGTATTTAATCCTGTGGATAAAAAACAATAAAAGAATATTGTAAAATAATTTATTTTTAGTTAATATTAGATAGGCGTAATCTTCTGCAGATTGCAAGAGCCAATCCCAGCGCGGGGTTGAAATCGAGGACTTGTTTCCTTGATGGGCCGACAATTCGGCTTCGCTCGAAAATGTTCTTTCAAACTAGCCCGTGAGGTTTTTTTCTTGCGGAGACCGCAATAAAGGAGGTGGTTCTGTAACAATAACAAATCCCGGTCAATTAGGTTTGGCTCACCAGGAGCCGAAGACTTTGGTGTGCTATGACAGGACAAAGGTTGTTTTTTAAAAGCAAATCGAAAAGAGGAGGTACCAATGCGAGCACCCCCAAAACGGCATATCGCCGCCGAAAAAAA
This sequence comes from uncultured Candidatus Saccharibacteria bacterium, assembly GCA_964574515.1. Taxonomy (GTDB): domain Bacteria; phylum Patescibacteriota; class Minisyncoccia; order Portnoybacterales; family GWB1-42-6; genus CAZNNV01. The sequence continues at coordinate 6,902 of CAZNNV010000022.1, read as the reverse complement.
GGCCAACATCTACCTGCTGGTAGTGTTTGCAGCCCTGCTGCTGCTCGGTATAAGCCCCCTGGCACCGCCGACGCAGGCAGTCGAAACCTTCAAGGTCCAACCGGCCACAATAGCCTTGACCACGGAAAATGAAGCCGTCATCCAGGCCC
>CAZNNV010000022.1:3617-6743 GCA_964574515.1 uncultured Candidatus Saccharibacteria bacterium | reverse complement strand
ATGTGAAGAGAATTGACGCCCAAGCCCAGGCTGCTATCTCTAACCCGGCCATCAGCATCACTATTGCCCTACAACAAGGAGTCGATGCCCAGGCCCGCCTAACCGCTAATGCCATCTTGTCGGCCAACACCGCGAGAACGGAGGTTGAAGTACTGAAATTTCCTCCCTATACTCCGGCTGCTGGATTTTCCCAAGAGAAAACTGCCTATAATGCTGATACCGGTCCGGAGTGCGCAGAAACCAAATTTCTTAGCGCCATCACGCCTGACGTCCCCGCTGGACTAAAGGCGATCGCCACCGGCTAAGGTATATTGGCAGTGAAGGCCGATGCTTCACGAATTTTTTCCAGCTCCCCTTGCCTCGGCATTAAGCCGGCGTATCGGGAGCTGGACCCTATTTTTTTAAAGCCTTTTGGGCTTTTTTTATTTAATCTTGCCAAAATCTAATTTTATGATAAGATAAAATATATGAAAAAAGACATTCATCCCCAATACTATCCTAAAACCAAAGTCAGTTGCGCCTGCGGCAACTCTTTTACGGTTGGTTCAACCAAAGAAGAAATCGCGGTGGAAATTTGCTCGGCTTGCCATCCTTTCTACACCGGCAAAGAAAAACTGATTGATACCGCCGGTCGCGTTGACCGCTTCAAAAAACGAGCGGCGAAAAAGACCGATTTTAAAGGCGCCAAGAAAACGCGGGTAAAAAAGTCTAAATAACCCTCTTATTCTTATGAAGGGCATTATTATTGAAATTCGAGCAGGCGCGGGCGGCGACGAAGCCGCTCTTTTCGTGGCCGAACTCTACCGCATGTATATCAAACACGCCCAAGCGCAGGGCTGGGGTTTTGCCGCAATTGACGCTAATCCGACAACCATCGGCGGTTTTAAAGAAATTTCTTTTGAAATAAACTCGCCGGCGGCTTTTGATATCTTTAAAAACGAAAGCGGCGTCCATCGCGTCCAACGCGTGCCTAAAACCGAAAAAAACGGCCGGGTGCATACCTCCACCGTCAGCGTCGCCGTCATGCCCAAAGTTGAAGAGACTGAAGTTAAAATCAATCCGCAGGATTTAAGAATAGAAGCGGCGCGCTCATCCGGTCCCGGTGGCCAAAACGTCAATAAACGGTCAACGGCTGTCCGCATCGTCCATCTGCCGACCAATATTATGGTCCTCTGCCAAACCGAACGCTCGCAATCGCAAAACAAAGAAAAAGCCATGGAATTACTGCGCGCTAAAATTTATGATAAAACACAAAACGAACAAATGGACCAGCTAAGCGCTGACCGCCGCGCCCAAATCGGCCGCGCCGACAGAAGCGAAAAAATCCGCACTTATAACTACCCGCAAAACCGCATTACCGACCACCGCATCAATAAAAGCTGGCATAACCTGGAAACAATCATGGAAGGCGATCTGAATCCAATCATTAAAGCATTTAGAGAAAAAATAAAAGAAGAATAAAAAAAAGCGGTACTTTAACAACCATAAATATCCGGAGGGAAAGGTCGATAAACAATATCAGCTTATTTTATTTTTTTAGCCGATATTATTATCGACTGAAAAAATAAAATGGCTGAAAAATCCGTGGAACAGAAACCCAAACAAGATAAACCAATTTTAATGCCCGGCCCGCAATTCGGCAAAGAATTTAATGATAACGACAAAAATTGGTTCAGCCAAAATTCGCAAAAAATAGTCTTCGGCATAATAATAGTTTTATTGGTTATCGGCGGCTACTACATCTACAAAAGCTATCGCAATCGCCAGGAACTGTTAAAGCCGGCTTTGCAAGAAATGGCTCTTTCCACTTCCCCCTCGCCTCAGTCATCCGCTGATAATCAAAACGCGAATGCTAATTTGAAAGCAGCCGAAGAAAGCACCCCTCTAATAGTCACCGAAGCAACCAGTAACAATGAAAATGTTGTCGCCAAAGCCAGCCGGGGCAACGGCACGACTCATTTAGCCCGAGCTGCTCTTAAAGAATACCTAAAAGATAAAGATGAATTGCGAAATAAATTATTGCCGGAACATAAAATTTATATTGAAGATTATTTGCGCAAGCATGTTGAAACGCCCAAAACGCTCCATCCGGGAGACGAAATCACTTTCAGTAACCAATTAATTGATGAAGCGATTGCCAAAGCACAGACACTCAATGAAAATCAAATCAACAATCTGCACAAATATGTCCTTCTAGTTCCTTCATTGTGAGATTGATGATTTAACAGATTCGCCAAGATTAATATAAAACAAAAATCCCTGCCAAAAGACAGGGATTTTTGTTTTATATTTTTTTAGCCCTACCGGCCGCGCAACCTCATCGGCCGAGGCGAAGGCTGGCGGTCAAACGGTTCAAAACGCTTATCAACCCGGCGAATATCAAAAGCCTGCACCGAATCATTATCCCGCTTGCCCAGAATAATCACCTGGTCATCTTTTTTAATAATTTCCTGATTTTTATCCAGAGAAAAACGGGTGCTGGAAGCAATAAAAATTCTTAAAGTTTCCCCACGGCCGGTTTCTAAATCAAAACTGCCGTCTGTCGTCGTCGCCACCAACCCGGAATGAACAAAATTCAATTTAGGCGCGCCGAACTGGCGATAAAATTCGCCGGCTATCGGCAAACGGCCTTCCTGCGCCTGCCAAAAAATATCCGCGTGCCAATGGGTCTTCGCAACAGCCAAACCGCCCAAAAGAACTAATATAAACACGCCAAAAATAGAATAAACGAGCGGCCGACGATAAGAAAAGCTGAAACGCCTAATCAATAATTCCAAAACAATAACCGAAACCACGGTTATAAAAATCAAAAGCCAGGGTAAAGAATTAAATAAAATACCCAGGCCGCGAAAACCTAAACCGGGTAAAAACCAAAGACCGCTCGAACGCAAGCTAAAAACAATAAAACTAATCAGAAAAACAACAAAAATCGCCGCAAAAAAAACAGCTAAAATAACCGCTATAATTTTCAAAATAAAAATTGCCCTCGGCCGCATTTTTATCTGCCCGCTTGATATTTTGCCCAAAACTTTCTCGCTAATTGAGGACGGCTGTTTTAATTTTTGTTCTTCTAAATTATTGTTCATAATGATAACCTGATTTTTGGCAAAACCATTTCATTTTTTC
>CAZNNV010000022.1:2373-3607 GCA_964574515.1 uncultured Candidatus Saccharibacteria bacterium | reverse complement strand
CCTTCCCCGCCGCAACCTGACACCAACCGTTGAAACAGGGATATGCAAAATATCGGCAATTTCCTGATAATCCAGCTCTTCTAAGTAATAAAGAATTAACGGCTCGCGATATTTTAGGTCTAATTCATTAAGGCAATAATCAAGCATTTTTCTAAGTTCCTGCTCATTGGCCCGATGATCGGCTTTCTCGCGCGAAACAAGACGCGGCCATAAAACATCCACATCAAAATAAGAAACTGGTTCTCTGCCTTTTTTTTTAATCGCGTTAATAAATTCGTTATGGGCAATACGATAAATCCAGGCGGAAAATTTTCTTGAAGCGTCAAAACTTTGAATATTATTATAAGCCTTAATAAAAACATCCTGCGCTAAATCCTCAATATCCGTATAGTTAAAAAGAAACTTTCTGGCATAATGTAAAATTTTTATCTCATATCGCTTAACCAAAATACCGAATGCTTCGCTATCTCCCAGTTGGACCTGACGAACAATTGCTTCATCAGTAGTTAAGTTAGTTAATTCCGGCATAGGCGGTTTTAATAATTACTACAATTTAAAATAGCTTTTATTTCATTGCCCTATCTCGAGATTAAATTCAACTGCTCTTGAATTACCGCCGCGAATTCCATGACCTGGTCGCCATAAAAATAATAGCTTGGATTATTCCAGTTGCGTCCGGCAAAATAAATTTGCGCCGCTTTCCACTCAGAATTTTCGTTGCCGGCCACGGCGCCATTTTGAGTCAGCTTGATGGCCGCCGCAACAAAGGCATCTCCAATATCCCAAGGATCAGGCGGCCAATGGCCGGTCAAGTTAGCGATTTTTTCTTCATAAGCCAGCCAAGTGGAAGGTAAAAATTGCGCCGGTCCCATGGCACCGCCCCAACCGTATGAAGGCTTACGCGAAACCGGTGTCTTATCCGGATCGCGGCCAAGCTTTTCGCAAATTTCAATAAAAGCCTGCTGGTCGGCCGGCCGCATATCCTTACGCCAAGTGCCGGTGCCGACTTTCTGCCCCCAACTGGATTCTTTTTTCAAAATCGCTAATAAAAAAGCTGGCCTGATGCCGGTTAGGTCCCCCGCCCTCTTGGCATGATAATAAGCCTGCTCCAATGACATCGATAACCCGACTCCTTCCAATAAATAAAGATTTTGCCTGATGGCTGCGGCATCGGCGCTGGCTTTATTCAATAATTTTTGATAAGTGCTTTCTTGCCCTTTGGTTTGCGCCAATA
>CAZNNV010000022.1:0-2363 GCA_964574515.1 uncultured Candidatus Saccharibacteria bacterium | reverse complement strand
TTATCCTGTTCTTCACCGGCCAAAGCCATTTTTTGTAATTCCTGTAAAACCTTTAATTGGTTAAAATCCTCTCTCCTTTCTTCCAAGCCCTGCTTGTCGCCCTCCAAAGACACGTGAAGATCACGGATTTGGCTCATGCTGACCTGAATATTTTTTTGAATGTTGTCATAGGCGGCTATTTCATCGAAAATTTCCGACAGTTTGCCGGTTTTAAAAATAACCTCCCAAAAATCCTGCTGGCCGACCTCGTAGATTATTCTGATATATTCACCTAAAATTTCACGCTCGCGCTCTAATTTCAGCTCCGCTTGGCCAATAGCCACGTTCTTATCCGCTAAATCGTTCTCTGCCTGCCTAATCGCTAAATTCGCGGATTTTATTTTATTATCCAATAATGATATTTCACGGCTCAAGCTCTTGCCTTGCTGCTGTATCCCTTTTATGCTGGCCCGATAAGCATCAATCTGTTGTTGCAATTCATTCATTTGCTGGCGTAAACTTTCTTTCAATTCATCGGACGATGAAAAAACCGCCTGGCGCGGCCAATAAAAAAACCCCCCGGCTAAAATAAAAAAACACAAGATAACGCAGAATGATCTTGTGATTTTTTTTCTATTATTTCTAATAATAAACTCCGACATCGGCGCCTTTCCCCGCGCCATAGCGTAGATTTGTTTTAAAATCGAGATGAGCACGGCGTGAAAAAATTGCCGAGCGATCCCCGCAGCTGCGGGGTGAGTTTACGAGGCAATTTTAGCCGGGCAAATCATGATTTTATTAAATCAAAGCTTCTGGCGCGAACTTTTTTGGTTACTTTTTGTGGCACAAAAAGTAACGGAGATATTATATTATAATTTTAAAACTATATTGATGAAACAAAAAGTCTTACTCCGCTTTCGATGCGGCTTCCGGCATTTCCGATGCTACCGCCTCTTCCGCTGGCTTACCGGCTACCTGCACTTCCTCTATTTTTTCTTCCGGCTTGGCCTCAAGCTCTTTTAATTCTTCTTCCGAGCGCGGCGGCGTAACCGAGGCTACCATTTCTTCCGAATTGGCTAAAATTTTTACATTGGCGCCAACTGCCAAATCACTCACATGAATTTTGTCTTCAAAAGTATTTAAGGTTGAAATATCAACGTTGATTTCCCGCGGCAGATCTTGCGGCAAAGCTTCCACTTCCACCTCCTGCAAACTGCGCACTAAAATTCCGCCCTCGCTTTTCACCGCCATTGATTCGCCGATAAAAACCAGCGGCACTTTTGTTTTAATTTTTTCATCCATTTTTACTTCATAAAAATCAATATGAATGGACTTATCAGTCAGGGGGTGGCGCGACAAATCATGAATTAAAACATTATGTTTTTTATCACCAATTTTCAACGCAACCAAACTCGTTTCTCCGGCTTCTTTTAAAATGACACCAAATTCTTTTTCATCCACCGTTAAATTTTGATTCTTCTTGCCATGGCCATACAAAACAGCCGGAATAATTCCAGCGCGCCGCAAACTATTAGTTTTTCGGCCTGTTATTTCTCGGGCCTCTGCTTTAAGTTCTAGCATGACGACATCTTACCAAAAAAAATAAAAAAAGGCAAGCCGGGTAGTAGAATTTTGGCTTATTTTAATCGTTATTTACCTTTGATAAATAACAGCCAAAATTTCACTACCCGGCAAGCCAAACGAGTTTTACCCTTAAAGAATCATTTTTTATCGGCCAATTTTTATTATTTGCATCGGGCAAACCTCCGCTGCCTCAACAGCGCATTCGGCATCTTCAACTGATAATTCAAAATTTTCGCCGTGCCGTTTGGCGCCCTCTAAATTAGCCAGACCGTCAATATCGGACATGGAAAAAAATTTTTCGCAAACCGCGGCGCAAGAACCGCAACCGATACATTTACCTCTAGTTAGTATCACCTTCATAATTTAATTGGCGTTATCGGCTCTTGGCCGGCTAAAACCGCAATAATATTTTTCGCCGCTAATTCGCTCATGGCTGAACGAGTCTCCTCTGTTGCTGAAGCGATATGCGGCGCCACCACCACATTATCCAATTCCGCTAAACCCGGCGCCATCGCCGGTTCCGCTTCAAAAACATCTAAGCCAGCACCGCGAATTATGCCATTCTTCAACGCCTCAACCAAGGCCGCTTCGTCAACTACCGGCCCACGAGACGTATTGATTAAATAAGCCGTTTTTTTCATCCGCTTCAGCTGCGCCGAACCGATTAAATGTTTCGTGACCGGCAATAATGGTACATGAATGGAAATAAAATCCGCCTGCTCCAACAGCTCGTTCAAATCAACGTATTTGATGCCTAATTTTTCTTCCAGCTCCGCATTGCGGCTGACATCATTATATAG
>CAZNNV010000021.1:4542-9774 GCA_964574515.1 uncultured Candidatus Saccharibacteria bacterium | reverse complement strand
GATAAGATTCAAGATCCTAATTTGATTTATCCGGGGCAGGAATTAGTTATTCCGCCGGGGACGTAGAAAAGGATAAACTTTTTTTAAAAAATCACCTTCCTATAAGGTGGTTTTTTATTTTAATTAACGAATAATACGGCTTGTTGGCGGGGTAGGTATTTATCGGTGTCGAGCTTTTTCTTGTGGATTAATATATTTGGCGGATATGGTATAATTCTATTGATAAAAAGCCCCGCAGTGGCGGGGTAGTTTGAAGTTATGGGGTATAAAAATATCCATCGTCAAATGTTTGATGTGCGGCCGCTTAATCAGCGGGGAGAATTGGATATGGCTAAAATTAAGCGCGTGGAAGCAGTTTTGGATTTATTGTCTTTGTCAAAAAGTGAATTAGCCGAAATAAGAAAAAGCCTTAAGGTAAAACCATTGGTTAAGCGGGAGAAAAAGACAGGCGGTTTGCCAAAAAAGCCGGACCGGAAAATCAAATCCATAGAATTGTTTCCAGCCGGCCAGCCTTATTTTCATCATGAAATAATTGAATCAATTTTGCCGGAGCGGGAAGAACTTTTAGCTTGTTTGGAAGAGATTGACCGGATTGATAATCTTTTAAAAACTGGCTCGGAGCCCGAAGAGGAAGAGAAAATTGATTTTTCTTCGATGATTTTTTCAGCCGAAGAAGAGGCAGGAGAAGAGGAAGAAGATACGCTGCCAGAAATAATCGCGGAGGCTGAGGCGGAAAAAGCTGATTACGAAACGGAATCGGTTGGTAATTTTTGGGAGGCACTGAAAGAAGATTTGCCGGCAGAAGAAATTAAAATTGAGCCAGAACCAATTATTCTGTTCAACGACGAAGTGGTTTTTGACAAACCGGCGGTGCGCGAGGAGCTGTTTTTTTCTTCAGTCCCGCTGGAAGAAAAAACAATCAGTCAGTTTGATGAACCAAATGAGATTAATATTAAGGGATTTTTAAATTCTTTGGGTAAAAAAGGCCGGCGGGGCTTTGCCGCCGCCGCTATCGCCATCTTTTTGGTTATTGGCGGCTTATCTGTTGCCGGCCAGGGTCTCTCGGCGAAAAGCAATATCTTATCATCAGCTTTGAATGCTTATCGGGCGATGCTGGCGGCTAAAGATTCAGCGAGCAGTTTGGATTTTTCCGGCGCGCGGGTTAATTTTGAAACGGCCTACCAGGAATTTTTATCAGCAGACCAGGAATTAAATAAAATGGGCCGTTCGTTGATTTATTTATTAGAAAAATTGCCGGGCGGTTCGGTTATCGGTTCGGGCGCGGCACTGGTGGAAGCCGGCGAAAATCTAGCCAAGGCAGGCAACGCTTTTTCTCAAATTGCCAGTTTGTTTGTAACGGATAATTTAAAAGATTTAATCGGGCAAGATTCATTAACAGAAAAAATAGCTCAGGCTAGCGGCCAGTTGAAAGAGGCGCGGCTAGCTTTGGCGGGATCGGAGCAGGGGTTGGGGCAGGTAAAATTAGCCGATTTACCGGTGGAAATGGTTGAACCAGTCAATGACTTAAAAGAAAAAATTCCTATGATTCGCCAGGCTGCCGAACAGCTGGAATTTTGGGCCGGTGTTTTTCTTGATATTTTGGGCGAAAAGCAAGCAAAAAAATATTTGTTAATCTTTCAAAATAATTCTGAAGCACGGCCGACCGGCGGCTTTATCGGCACTTATGGCGTGCTGGATTTAGATCGCGGGCAGGTCAAAAATCTATTTATTGACGGCATTTTTAATTTAGACGGTCAATTAAATGAAAAAATCATTCCGCCGCAACCGATTCAAAAAATTTCCAGCGCTTGGTCAACACACGATGCTAATTGGTTTGCTGATTTTCCGACTTCCGCCAGAAAAATAATGCTGTTTTATGAAAAAGCCGGCGGCGCGACCGCGGATGGCGTTATTTCCATTACGCCGACTGTTATTGAACGGCTATTGGAATTAACCGGCCCGATTGCCATGCCTGAATACGGCGTTACCCTGGATAAAGATAATTTTTTAGAAATAATTCAGTATAAAGTCGAGTTTGGCTATGACAAGCAATTAAACCAACCCAAAAAGATTTTAGCGGATTTCGCGCCTAAGTTTTTAGCGCGCCTTTGGGAGATTTGGCCGAATCATGCTAAAGAGGTTTTATTGGTTATTTTAGATTCTTTAACCGAAAAACAGGCCTTGTTTTATTTTTCTGATCAGTCCCTGCAGGCGGTTTTTGAAGAGCAGGGCTGGGCCGGTAAAATTTTAGCAACTGATAAGGATTATTTAAATATCATTAATACAAATATCAACGGCTATAAAACGGATAAGATGATTGAGCAGACAATTGAACATGAGGCGGAAATTATGGCGGATGGTTCAATCATTGATACAGTAAAAATCGTCCGCGCCCATCATGGCGGCGCCAGCCAGTATGATTATTATAACCAAGTCAATGCCGATTATTTGCGGGTCTTTGTGCCGTTGGGCAGCCGGTTATTATCGGCTGAGGGCCAGACCCGTGAAGTAGTCAAGCCGCCGCTCGATTATCAAACCTTGAATTTTAAAACAGATGCTGAGGTGGCGGCACAAGAAAATTCTATCAGAGTTGACGAGGCTTCTGGTACGCAGATTTTTGAAGAATCGGGCAAAACAGTTTTTGGCAATTGGGTTTATGCCAGCCCGGGCGAAAGCGTTGAAATAACCTACCGCTATATTTTGCCATTTAGCTTGAATTTAGCGGAAGAAAATGTTAGTTATAGTTTAATGATGCAAAAACAAGCCGGTTCTATCGGCAGTGCCCTGGAGAGCGTTTTAAGATTTCCGGCTGGCTTAAAAATTGATTGGCAATATCCGGCTGATATGGCGGCTGGCGACGCGCAGTTGATTTATCGGGTTAACCTAGATGCTGATAATTTTTATGGGGTGGTTCTTAAAAAGCGCTGACCGGCAGTAAATTTATAATTATTAAATGAATATATTTAAATCAAATTTTCTCAATGGCCAGTCGCGGACAATTACTTCCGCGGCTATTATTTTGGCGATAACCTCGCTGGCCAGCCGTTTCTTGGGTTTGCTGCGCGACCGGTTGTTGGCCGGCCAATTTGGCGCCGGCGATACGCTGGATGTCTATTATGCCGCTTTTCGCATTCCGGATTTAGTTTTTAATTTATTGGTTTTTGGGGCGTTAGTCGCCGGGTTTATCCCGACATTTTTGAGCTATTGGCGCGCCGATGCCGGCGATAACCAAAAGGTTTCGGCTGAAGGCTGGCGGTTTGTCAATGTTATTTTAAATTTATTTTTTATCGTTTTATTGGTTATTGGCGGCCTCTTTTTCATTTTCACTCCTTATTTAATGAAATTAATCACGCCAGGTTTTAATCCAGAAAAGCTGGCGCTGACAGTTCAGCTGACGCGGATGATGTTTTTAAGCCCGTTATTATTGGGTTTAAGCTCGGTTTTTGGCGGTGTGCTGGAATCATTAAAGAGATTTTTAATTTTTTCTTTGACGCCGATTGTCTATAATTTTGGTATTATTTTTGGCGTTTTGTTTTTAGTGCCGCGATTTGGGATTTATGGTTTGGCCGGCGGCGTGATTTTAGGTGCCTTTTTCCATTTAGTAATTCAAATTCCGGCTGTTTGGTCACTGGGCTGGCGTTATAAATTTATTTTAGATTTTAAGGACAAAGGCATGCGCCGTGTTTTAGGTTTAATGGGGCCGCGGGTTTTAACGCTGGCCGTCGGCCAATTAAATTTTATTGCCATAACTATTATTGCTTCGGCTTTGGCAGCCGGCAGTCTGGCCATCTTTAATCTTTCTTTTAATATCTGGAGTTTTCCTTTGGGCATTATTGCGGCTTCTTTGGCGATAGCCGCTTTTCCGACTTTAACCGCTAATGCTCAGATGAAAAATTGGTCGGCTTTCGTTGGTAACTTTTCCACCACTTTCCGCCAGATATTTTTTTTAATAATCCCATCAAGCGCTTTATTCATTATTTTGCGCGCCCAGATTGTCCGGGTAGCGCTGGGGAGCGGTAAATTTAACTGGGAAAATACAATTTTGACCGCCCAATCACTGATGTTTCTTACTTTTGGCCTTTTTGCCGAAGCATTAATTATGCTGTTGGTGCGTGGATTTTTCGCGGTAGAAGACACGAAGACGCCTTTCTGGCTGGGGCTGGTCAGTTCGATTTTTAGAATCGGCTGCGCTTGGGTTTTCAGTCTAGTTTGGGGTGTGGCCGGTTTAGCCTTGGGTTATTCTTTTGGCGCTATAATTTATTTTTTATTGCTTTGGGTGTGTTTGCGCCGGAAAATTGCCCGGCTATCAGGATCAGCCCAGCGGCACCTGAACGAAAAAGAAATAATTATCAGCGTATTAAAAATTGTCGCGGCTTCATTGCTAGCCGGCGCGGCAGCTTGGGGCATGTTGCGCTTGATTGACAACTTTGTTGACATGCAGACACTATTGGGAGTTTTTGCTCAGGGCTTTATAGCTGGTTTGGCCGGACTGGCAGTTTATTTTTTAGCTGGCTTATTATTCAGATCACAGGAAATGGGGACATTTTGGAAAGCGATAAAAAACCGTTTGCCTTTTAAAGCTGTGGCGCCGGATAAGGAATTAATTGAACCATAATCTGAATTAAGATTGAAATATCCAATTTTTTATGACATAATAATAGCGTCTTTTAGACGCTCTTTTTGTATCTTTTGCTTGATTGATTAATATGAATAATATCCGCAATTTTTGTATCATTGCTCACATTGACCATGGTAAGTCCACGCTGGCGGACCGGTTTTTAGAATTGACGAAAACGATAGAAAAGCGCAAGATGCAGGCCCAGTTTTTAGACACGATGGAGTTAGAACGGGAGCGGGGAATAACAATAAAATTGCAACCGGTCAGGATTGCTTATCGTTTGCCGCAAATAGCTGATGGCCAAGAATTTATTTTAAACCTGATTGATACGCCCGGCCACGTGGATTTTTCTTATGAAGTTTCGCGCTCGCTCGCTGCCGTGGAAGGCGCCATTTTATTGGTGGACGCGACTAAGGGTGTCCAGGCGCAAACTTTGGCTAACTTGCATTTAGCGCGGCAGCAAAATTTAAAAATTATTCCGGCGATAAATAAAATTGATTTGCCGGGCGCGCGGACAGCAGAGGTGGAAGATCAGGTCAGAAATATATTAGGGGACTCATTGGCCGGCGGAACAGAAATTTTAAAAATTTCTGCCAAGGAAGGTACTGGCGTGG
>CAZNNV010000021.1:0-4532 GCA_964574515.1 uncultured Candidatus Saccharibacteria bacterium | reverse complement strand
GCCGCCGCGGAACGACAAGGAAAAGCCGTTGCGCGCGCTGGTTTTTGATTCTAATTATGATTCTTATAAAGGTGTTCTGGCTTATGTTCGGGTTATTGATGGCGAAATCCGTCGGGGCGATAAGATAGCTTTTATGGTTTCTGGTACGCGAGTGGAGGTTATCGACGCTGGTATTTTTACGCCTGCTTTAAAATCAACGGATAAATTATTGGCCGGTGAAATCGGCTATATCGCCACAGGCTTAAAAGAAGTGGCGCTTTGTCGAGTGGGCGATACTATTGCTCATTTGCCGAATATCGGCAACCTTGAACCGTTACCTGGATATCGGGAGCCAAAACCCATGGTTTTCGCTAGTTTTTATCCGGCAGTGCTGGCTAAACAAGAAGCTCAGGATTATAATTTATTGCGCGACGCATTGTCTAAATTAAAATTAAGCGACGCGGCGCTGGTTTTTGAACCGGAATCATCCGATGCTTTGGGCCGTGGATTTAAATGCGGTTTTTTAGGCATGTTGCATTTAGAAATTGTGTCTGAGCGTTTACGCCGGGAATATAATTTAGAATTAATAGTGACGACGCCCAGCGTTGTTTATCAAGTCAAAGAAAAAAGTGGAGAGGAATTAATGGTTTATTCACCCCAGCAATTGCCTGATCCGAGCCGTATTGATGAAATTCGCGAACCCTGGGGGAAACTAGAAGTTATTGGTCCGGGTGAGCATTTGGGGGTTTTAATGAAACTGCTGCAGACAGTCAGCGGCAATTATTTAGATACCCAATATTTAGGCACTGAGCGCGTGATGATTTTTTATGAGGCGCCGCTGCGGGAAATAATAGTGGATTTTTATGATAAATTAAAAAGTGCCACTTCTGGTTACGCCTCTATGAGTTATGAGCTGATTGGATGGCGCCGCGACGATTTGGTGCGATTGGATATTTTGGTGGCGCAAGATCCGGTTGAAGCATTTGCGCGGATTGTTCCGCGCCACAAAGCAATAGGAGAGGGGCGGATTATTGTTGAAAAATTGAAAGAAATATTACCCCAGCAAATGTTTGCCGTTTCGCTGCAGGCGGCGGTTGGCGGTAAAGTCGTGGCGCGCGAGGATCTATCGGCCCGACGCAAGGACGTGACAGCCAAGCTTTATGGCGGCGACGTCACGCGAAAAAATAAATTGCTGGATAAACAGAAAAAAGGCAAGAAAAAAATGAGAGACCGCGGCAGTGTGAATATTCCGCAGGAAGTATTCTTGAAAATATTAAGGAAATAATTTTTTTAATCTTAGTGCTGGGGATAAAAAAAGCCGCGTGCGCGGCTTTAAACAATAATTAATTTTTGTTATGATTAAAACATCGGGGCGACAGTAAAAGCCAGCATGCTTAAAACAATCATCCCGACCAAAATTATCCAAATTATTTTAAAAGTTTTTTTGCGGCGGATATCATTCATATATAAATTATACCATTAATAATAATATAAACAATGCCGGGAAATAAATTTAAAAGAATTTTTACTTCACGCTTTTTTCTTTTCGCGCTATTATTAGCGGTTATTTGGACCGGCATCGTTTTAATCAATACCCACTACAAAAAAAACCAATTAAAAAGCGAAGTAGATAATTTAAAAAGCGAAATTGAAAAAATAGATAAAAATAATGAGGAATTAGCTGAATTAATAAATTATTTCGGCAGCAGCGATTTTTTGGAAAAAGAGGCCAAGGAAAAGCTTAATTTGAAAAAAGAAGGGGAAAATGTGATTATGGTGCCCAAAGCCGCGATTAGCGGCGCATCGGACCAAGGCTTGCCGGTGGGACAAGATCAAGCGTTGGAAAATGGACAGGCTAAATCGCCAGAGAATAATTTTATTAAATGGTGGCAGTATTTTTTCGGGCGGTAATTGATTGGGGATTCTATAAATGAAAACTTGCGCCGCGATATTATCTTATCTTTGTCTCAGTGTAGGCAGCCAGTTGCTGCTGTATTTTTTGATTGTCTTGGCGATGGTTTTTGAGGGCGAGATTTTTTTATTGGTTGCCGGTTCGCTGGTGCATTTAGGAGTTTTAAAGTTGGTGCCTTTAGTTATCGCGGCGGTGCTGGGCACGTGGCTCAGCGATATTTTTTGGTATTGGCTAGGTTGGCGTTGGGGCGAGACCATGGCTAATAAATACGGCCGTTGGTTTTTCTTAACGCCGGAGAGATTTTTGAAAGTTAAAAAATTAATTGCCGCTAAGGGCGTCTGGCTGATTTTGGCGACAAAATTTTCTTATGGCTTAAGCCACATCTTTTTATTGGCGGCTGGCGCGACGCATTTCAACTTCAAGAAATTTATTAAATATCAAATCGTTATTTCGTTCGGCTGGGCGTTATTCTTCATTTTTTTGGGCAAAATTTTTGCTTTTAGCCTGATGAATATTGAAAAAGATTTGAAAGTTTTAGGCCTGGGTCTGTTGGCGTTGGTTGCTACCTTTTTATTCTTTGAACATTTTATCCAAAAAATATTTACCAAGCGCTATTTGAATGGCAATGGGCAGAAGAAAGACAATCTTGATTAAATCGACTGGATGTGGTATGGTATTTTATTCATGAATTATGAATAAAAGGGTAGTCCCTTTAAAAAAGAAAAACTTTTGAATTTATATAAACTCTGATCCTTTTATTGGAGGTGTTTATGCCTTGTCCGGGAATTTTGTACTACGGGTTTGGCAATTGTCCTTTTAAAGGGCGATGTCATTTTAGGAAAAAGGCTAATCTGATTCCAAAATCTCAAACCGGATTAAATTATCTGCTAATCAGATCCCTCGCAATTGATCAAGTTGGAGGAAGGGATGAAAGTTTTCGTCACTATCAGCAACAGTTGGATTTTGGCGAAATCGGGCTTTGGAGACATGTGAAAGAAAAATATAATTTTTGATGAAGGGGGTGAGTTATTTTGAGGTTTGGAAAAACTTTTAGGGGTTTATGGACTGGGCCGATTAAAGAAGTTAATAATATCGTCCCAAAAAAAGAAAAAACCATAAAAAGGAAAAAGGGCTCTTTGGCGCCGCGAGCGGCGATTGGTTTTTATCCAGCCAGGAAAATTTAGGGGAAGGAGCGATTTATGAATAAGGAATTATGTGAGTTGGCTAATATTTTGCTTCAGCGGCGAGCCTTGAAATTCACAGATCGGGGCATATTTTTAAACGCCAGTTCTTTAAACCGGTCTGATTGGATTTCTGTGGCGGAATCTTTGTGGGGGGTTGTGCTTAAAAAGAACCCGCCTTTTGAAGCTATTGGCGGTTTTGGCCGGTTTGGCGAGAATGTTGTGAAAATTCTTGTGAAAGAGATAGTGCCAAAACCATTGGGTTTTCAAGTCTATAATTCACCCAATCAAATCAAAAACCATGCCAGCGTATTATTGTTTGCTGGGTTTCCGATTCTTTATGCGGTGTCAAAATCACTGATAATCGAGCTGTTTTCGGAGAAGGTTAAAAATTGTGAGGATGAAGGATTTTGCATTGCAGGCATGGTGGCGCCATATTGGCCAAAAGAACTGAGCGGACCTGGCATCCCGCCGATTTACACTCTGTTTAACCTCAAGAAATTGAATAAGTACGCACGATCGGTTTGTTAAAGCGGATTGTTTCGTGCGGAGCAAAACAGGATTAGTTTTTTGAATTTTTTTACCCCCTCGGGAGCAATCCCGAGGGCTATTTTTTTAACAAGATTCTATTTTAATTGTAATTTTCGCAGTTCTGTGATTTCATCGCGGATAACCGCTGCTTTTTCAAATTCCAAGTTTCTGGCGGCGTCTTTCATTTCTTTTTCCCGCTGCCTGATATAACCGGCCATATCTTCCAATGATTCTAAGGCCGGTAATTCTTTAATCACGCCGATATTCGGATTGATTTCATGGTCAATGATGGACAGAATTTTTTTCTTGATGGATTTAGGCGTAATATGGTGTTTTTTATTATATTTTATTTGCCGTTCTCTTCGCCTCTCTGTTTCATTAATCGCTCTTTTCATGGAGCCGGTGATTTGATCGGCGTAAAGAATAAATCGGCCGGAAACATTTCTCGCTGCCCGGCCAATGGTCTGGATTAGAGAAGTTTCGCTGCGCAAAAAGCCTTCTTTGTCCGCGTCTAGGATGGCGACTAACGATACTTCCGGCAGATCCAACCCTTCGCGGAGGAGATTAACGCCAACGAGAACATCAAATTCACCTTTTCTTAATTTTTCCAAAATTCTAATTCTATCCAGCGTTTCCACGTTGGAATGCAGATATTCTGATTTAATCTTATTTTCCCGCAAAAATTCGGATAAATCCTCCGCCATTTTTTTGGTGAGCGTGGTTATCAAAACCCGTTGTTTTCTGACAACGACTTTTTTAATTTCATTTAATACATCTTTGATTTGCCCTCGGGCGGGTTTAACAATTAATTCTGGGTCAATCAGGCCTGTCGGGCGGATGATTTGTTCCACTATACCAGAACGAGTAGAATTACTTATTTCATAATTTGCCGGTGTGGCCGATGTAAATATTGTTTGATTTATTTTGGT
>CAZNNV010000020.1:4869-10822 GCA_964574515.1 uncultured Candidatus Saccharibacteria bacterium | reverse complement strand
CTGACTAGGGTTTTTTGTATCTGATCATTAATAATTTGAACATAAAGATGCTTATTGCTGCGAAAAACACAAAGCCGCGGCCGCTCGCTCGTGCCGAAAATCTTCGCCCGCGTTCTATTGGCTCTTTTTTGTTTACTGATTCTTTTTTGTTCAAATATATCACTCATGCCAATTTTATCTAAAAATTATAAACTCAATTTATTTTTAGCCAAACCTTTAAAACCCGCTTCCCACCGCCCGCTTACCGGCTTTACGCTTAATGACTTCCCCTTGATATCTGATACCTTTACCTTTATACGGTTCCGGTTTTTTTAACTTTCTGATATTGGCGGCCGTTTGGCCAACCGCTTCTTTATTAATACCTGAAACCGCAATGACATTTTTCTCAACTTTAAAGCTAATGCCGGCTGGCGCGTGAAAAACAACCGGATGGGAAAAACCTAAACTTAAATTCAGATCCGTTCCTGCCAGCGCGACTTTAAAGCCGACTCCTTCAATTTCCAATTTTTTCTCAAAACCATTTTTAACCCCTTCTATCATATTGGCTATCAGCATCCGGCTCAAACCCCACAATGCCGATGTTTTTTTATTATTAATCGCCGGCGATAAAATAATTTGCTGGCCGTTCTGTTCTATCTTCATTTCCCGCACAATTTCCCTTTCCAGTTCGCCTTTCGGCCCCTTAACCATAACTAAATTACCATTGATTTTTACTTCAACACCTGCTGGAATTTCAATTGGTTTTTTACCGATTCTGCTCATAAATTTTATGCTTTTAAAAATATATCCCGAGTAATTACCAAATTTCACAAATTATTTCTCCGCCTAATTTATTTTTTTTCGCCTCGCCGCCAACCATTAATCCCCGAGAAGTGGAAACTATCACTAATCCATATCCTTGTTTAATCGGACGAATTTGGCCATTTTTCATATATATCCGACAGCCGGGCCGGCTGACTCTTTTCAAGCCTCTGATCGCCGGAGACTCTTGTTCATATTTTAATTTTAAAACGAGCCTCTCTTTATTTTTAACTTTCTTTTTTTCCACCGATTCAAGATAACCGTTTTGTTTCAAAATTTTTCCTAATTCAAACTTCGCCTTCGATGAAGGCATCTCAACAAATTCATGCCCGGCTTGCTGGGCATTTTTTATTCTGATTAACATGTCTGAAATCGAATCCATTGTAATATGTCTTATGTTATATATTATATTCGTTACCAGCTAGATTTTGTTATTCCCGGTATTTCGCCGCGGTTAGCTAATTCCCGAAAACAAATACGGCATAAATCAAAATCCCGCATATAACCGCGCTTACGGCCGCAACGGAAACAACGCCTGGTCTTGCGGCTGGAAAATTTTGGCTTCTTTTTTGCTTTAGCTATTTGTGCTTCTGTTGCCATGATTTTTATCCTATATATCTTATATTTTTTTTATTGGAAATCCCAATAATCTGAACAATTCCAAACCTTCGGCCTGATTTTTGGCATTGACGGTTAAGGTTATCTCTAAACCGAAAATCGTTTTGATATTCTCATGGGAAATTTCCGGAAAAACGATTTGTTCTCTGATGCCAATATTTAAATTACCGCAGCTATCGACAGATTTTATTTCCAATCCCCTAAAATCACGAACCCGCGGCAAAGCTAAACTTATTAACCGGTCAATAAAATCATACATCCGGCTACCCCTTAATGTCACCTTCAAACCAATCGGCTGGCCAATTCTCGTCTTAAAAGAAGAAATAGCTTTTTTGGCCTTAGTATAAACTGCCTTTTGGCCGGTTAAAATGCCTAAATTCTTTTCAATTTCTTCAAAAGCCTTTTGATCGCCTCGATATTTACCGATACCACTGTTAATTGTCACTTTAGTAATTTTAGGCACAGCCAAATCATTACGATAGCCAAATTTTGCTTTCATCGCCGGAATAACTTCTTTTTGATATTTTTCTTTTATTCTATTCATATCTATCTGGATAACTTATATTTCTGTCTTGCATTTTTTACACACCCGGAATTTATTGCTTTCCGCTAACTTATAGCCAGTTTTAGCCGGTACGCCACATTTAGGACAGATTAACTTAACATTAGAAACATGTAAAGGTTTGGGTACTTCAATTACCTGCCCCTTTTCCCCCTGGCGCTTAGGCCGATGATGTTTTTTTACTAAATTAGCACCCTCAACTAAGACTTTTTCCAACATGGGAAAAACCCGCAGCACTTTGCCCTTTTTACCCTTATCCTTGCCCGCAATTATTAAAACTTGGTCGTTTTTTCTAATTTTCATATATTTTTTCCGCTATACTACTTCCGGCGCTAATGAAATTATTGTCATAAAACCTTTATCGCGTAATTCTCTGGCCACCGGACCGAAAATCCGGCCGCCCTTTGGTTCAACGCCATCAACTAAAATTACCGCATTCTCATCAAATCTGATATACGATCCATCCGACCGGCGAAACGGCCTTCTTTGCCTAACAATAACCGCTTTAACTACATCACCTTTTTTGACCGCTTTTCTCGGCTCGGCTGTTTGGACTGAACAAACAATAACATCGCCTAACTGGGCGTAACGCCGCCTGGTTCCGCCGAGCACCTTAAAACAACGGACGAGTTTCGCTCCGGAATTATCAGCAACTTTTAAAATTGATCTTGGCTGAATCATAAATATGTTTTATACGTCTTATAAAATCTAGGCCTTTTTCACCACCCGAAATCTCTTCTCTTTGCTCATTGGCCGACATTCCTGGATAACAACTTTATCACCGACTTTATGTTCCCCTTTTTCATCGTGAGCCTTATAACGGGCGGTCACTTTATAACTTTTTTTATAAACCGGATGCCGCTTGATACGCGTCACTGCCACCACAACCGTTTTTTGCATTTTGTCGGAAACGACGACGCCTCTTAATTGTTTTAATATCTTTGTCATTTTTTTATATATTTTATGTGTCCCAAAATATTTATTTTGAATTTTTAATCGTTAAAATCCGCGCAACTATTCTTTTCGTTTCTTTTATCTGGTTGGTTTTTTTTAATTTTTTGCTGGCTAAATCAAATTTAAACTGGCGCAGTTTTTCGCGATTTTCCCGGAGCATCAATTCCATTTCCTGTTGGCTTTTTTGTTTTAATTCTTTAATAGTCATATTTTTCCTTTATTTCTTTCCTGTGGAGCTATTTTATTTTTCAATAAATTTTGTCTTAATCGGCAACTTATGTGCCGCTAAACGCATCGCTTCCTGGGCGACCTCACGGCTGATACCGTCTATTTCAAATAAGATTCTGCCCGGCTTCACGACCGCGACATAATGGTCAACGCTGCCTTTACCGCCACCCATCGGCGTCTCGGCGCCTTTCTTTGTCATTGGCTTATCCGGAAAAACACGAAACCAAATTTTGCCGCCCCGCTGAATATGATGAGTCATGGCGCGCCTAGCCGATTCAATTTGCCTAGCTGTCAACCAGCAAGTTTCTAACGCTTTTAAACCAAAAGAACCAAAAGAAATTTCCGTTCCACCTCTAGCCAAACCGCGCGTGCGGCCTTTCTGCCATTTTCTATGTTTTACTTTCTTAGGAGTCAACATATTTTTTTATTTTTCCGCGTTCACTCGCGGTTCAAATATTTCACCTTTATAAATCCAAACCTTTATTCCGACGGTTCCATAAGTCGTATAAGCTGTAGCCGAAGCATAATCAATATCGGCGCGCAATGTCTGCAAGGGTATTCGGCCCTTAGCTGACCACTCTTTTCTAGCAATTTCATTGCCATCTAAACGGCCTTTAATCATAATTTTAACGCCTTCAACGCCTTTAGACTGCAAAACCCTTTCTAAGGCCTGCTTCATTGTTCGGCGGAAAGGCAGTCGCTTTTCAATCTGATCAGCAATGTTTTGCGCCACCACCATCGCTTTAGCATCCGGATTTTTAACTTCTTCCACGCTTAAGCGCAAATCAATCTCACCTGATATCTTAAATTTTTTCGCCAATAGCGCCTTGACCGTTTTTTTTAAATCTTCAACGCCGGCACCGCCACGCCCGACAATCATGCCCGGCCGCGCTGCATAAATTATGACATTAATATTATTAACTTGGCGTTCTATTTCAATCTTATCAATTCCCGCCGGTTTTAACCTATTCATCAAAAAACCCCGCAAGGTCACATCTTGCGCTAAAAACTTCTGATAATTTTTTCTATCGAACCAACGCGATCTCCAGGTCTGAGTTCCCCCTAACCGGAAAACTATTGGATGTACTTTCTGTCCCATAATTTTTATAAATTTTATATGTTCTATACGACCTATATACTTTTTCTTCTAAAAACTTTTTTAATATTACCAAAGGTCTGACGGGCAGAATGCCGCTTTTTGGACTGTCCGCTGGCGTCGTATGGTCTGCTCGGCGCCATATCTTTTAATCCTTCTTCTTTTTCTATTTCCGCTTTTTCTTCCTTAATTTCTGCTGGTTGAACCGAGGCTTCTTCTGGTTTTAATATCTCCGGCTGGCTCTTTTTTACCTTTATTTTCTGCGTACCGGGCTTAATTTCCGCTAAGACCAGCTTAACCGAACACGTCCTTTTCATCAATGGCGTCGCCCGCCCCATGGCACGCGGCAACCAACGTTTCAACATTGGCCCGCCCTCAACCACAATTTTAGAAATAAATAAATTTTCTGGCTTTATCTCATCGCTAAAATTATGCTTGACATTGGCTAAAGCGGAATTCAAAAGCTTTAAAATCAAAATCGCGTCCTTTTTAATAAAAGAACCTAACTGCGCCTGTGCTTTTTGGGCATTCATGCCTTTAACAAGATTGGCAATCAATCTCATTTTTCTCGGCGACACCCTGACATTGTTTAAAGCTGATTTAAATTCCATTTTTTTGTCTTATTCTTATTTTTTCTCGACTGGCGCGGCTGCCTGACTGGCTGTCGCCGCTGCTTCAATTTCCCGCTGCATCCGACCGCCGTGGCGAGTAAATTTTCTGGTCAAAGAAAATTCGCCCAACCGATGACCAACCATTTCTTCAGTGATAAAAACCGGAATATGCTCTCTGCCATTATGCACGCCAAAAGTAAAACCAACCATTTCCGGCGTAATCGTGGAAGCCCGGGCCCAGGTTTTAATAATCGTTTTGTCGCCCGCCCGAACCTTTGATATTTTTTTCAATAATTTTTGGTCCACATAAGGACCTTTTTTTAAACTGCGTGACATATTTTTTATAAAGCCTGCTTGGCTTGCCTAAAATATATTTAACTATTATTTCCGCCTTTCTATTATAAACCGATTTGACCGATTTTTCTTCCGTCTGGTTTTAACGCCGCGTGCCAATTTTCCCCAGGGAGTCTTCGGCCCTTTACGCAAACCGATTGGCGCCCGGCCTTCACCGCCGCCGTGCGGATGATCGCAAGGATTCATCACCGAACCGCGAACCGTCGGCCTGATGCCGAACCAGCGCGATCGGCCGGCTTTACCAAATGTTTGCGTATTATACTCTGGGTTGCTTACTTGTCCAATCGTCGCAAAACAGTTTTCTTTCAGCGAGCGAATCTCGCCAGACGGCATTTTGATTTGCGCGTAACCGCCATCTACAGCTAGCACTTGGGCCATTGAACCGGCTGAACGAACCAATTTTCCACCACTGGCCGGAAACATTTCCACATCATGAATCGGTGTCCCCACGGGAATATTTTTCAATTGTAATCGATTGCCATTTTTCAAAATGGTTTTTTCATCACTAACAATTTCTTCACCGACTTTCAGTCCGTCCGGCGCGATAATATATCTTTTTTCTCCGTCTTTATAAATAACTAAATTAATAAAACAGTTACGGTAAGGATCATATTCTATGGTCGACACTTTGGCCGGCACGCCGAATTTATCTCTTTTGGAATCAATTATCCGGTACAGTTTTTTATGCCCGCCGCCTTTATGCCGCGTAGTGATGCGGCCGGAAGATTT
>CAZNNV010000020.1:2445-4859 GCA_964574515.1 uncultured Candidatus Saccharibacteria bacterium | reverse complement strand
TTTGCTGCGCCCCTTTTGCTGAAAATTATGAAATACCAGCGATTTTTCCGGTTCTTTAGCGGTCAAAATTCCCCGAGTTTTTACTCGGCTCATTTGTCGCATTCCGGGACTGGTTGGATTATATCTTTTTAACATATCTTTTTTATTCGTTTATGCGCGGCTATACCCCACTATCTATTTTCTCCCCTGCCGCCAGTAACACCATTGCTTTTTTATAACCGGCAGTATGGCCGACATAGCGTCCGACTTTTTTTTCTTTTGGCCTGACTTTCAAGATATTAACCCGCTCCACTTTCACGCCATATAAATCCTGAATTGCCTGCCGAACCTGATTTTTATTCGTGCTTTTATCAACCTTAAAAACATATTGGTTATAATTAACGCTTAAATTAGTGGATTTTTCCGTGACTAAAGGATGCTGTAAGGCCCGCCAGGCGCTGGAAAACTCTTTTTTCTCGATTTTGTGTTTTTTAACACCCGCTGCTTTCGGCTTTTCCTTTTTTACTTTAGCACTCTTAACAACCGCCGCTTTCGGCGCTTCTTCTTTGTTCTCTTCAATTTTTTTCTTGCCAAATAAAGCTGTCATTTTTTATTTTTTATATATTTTCGACATTTCCTCTATATTGCCTTTTGTCATTATTAAATATTTTTTGCCCAATAAATCCATAATATTCAGACTATCCACGGCAATGGTTTTTATCCGAGGCAGATTGCGCGCGGCTCTCATTATATCTTTTTGTTCTTCATTTAAAAATATCAGCACGCCTTTGCGCAAATCGCTTTTCACCGCCGTTAAATTATTTAAAATCTTATCCATCTGCTTGGTTTTAACTTCCGGCAATTCTATTTTATCCAATATAACTAATTCATTATCCCGCGCTTTGCCAGACAAAACCATCAACAGCGCCTGCCGTTTCATTTTTTTATTGATTTTCTTGGCGTAAATTTTTTCCGTGGTCGGCCCAAAGGTCACGCCGCCACCTTTCCATAATGGCGAACGGATAGAACCGTGCCGCGCCCGACCGGTGCCTTTTTGCCGCCAAGGTTTTTTGCCGCCACCGCGCACTTCGCCACGGCCTTTCGTTTTGGCATGGATAACCCGGGCATTAGCTAATTGCGCTTCCAACGCCTGTTTTATCAAACTCATCTTCGGTTTCAGACCAAAAATTCCGGCCGGCAAATTTATTTTTTCCGTTTCTTTACCTTCTTGATTATAAACCGCTACAGACAGGTTCGCCTTTCCCAAAGATGAAGTATTATTTTTTTTCAACGCCAAGCCAGCGAGCTCATCTTTGACCGCTGTTCGCTCTTTTCTGGTCTTTTTATTTTTTGGCTTGACTTCCGACATAATTATTATTTTTTATTCTTCGCTAATAATTTCTAATAATGTTCCTCTTCTTCCCGGCACCGCGCCCTTAATAGCGATAATATTATTTTCCGCGTCAATGGCCACAATTTTTAAGCCTTCTTGCGTCACCCGTTCATAACCCATCCGGCCAGCCATTCTTCTGCCTTTAGGCACGCGTTCTGGAAAAGTCGCGCCAATGGAACCAGGCGCGCGCAAACTATGCTTTTGACCGTGTGATTTCGGTCCGCCGCGAAAACCATGGCGTTTGACCACGCCTTGAAAACCCTTGCCCTTGGATAAACCGCTTACTTTAACATTATCGCCGACCGCGAAAATATCCGCCTTTAATTCTGCTCCCATCACCATTTCCGGTTTTTCTATCTTAAATTCCTTCAAATATCTTAAATTTTTAACATTAGCTTTTTTAAAATGATTCATTTGCGGCTTATTTGTATGTTTGTCTTTTTTTTCGCCAAAACCGATCTGCACTGATTCATAACCGTCTTTTTCCTGCGTTTTCACTTGCGCCACAAAACACGGCCCCGCCTCAACCAAAGTCACCGGAACAACATTTCCTTGCTCATCAAATATCTGTGACATTTCAATTTTTCTGCCTAAAATGAATTTCATGTTTTTCTAACGAAAAAGCCAGGGGTTAGCCCGGTCTTTTTCCGACTACCTTAATACAAGTGTTTTGTTATATTTTTTTATTTAAACTACATCTTAATTTCAATATCCACGCCGGCGGGCAAGTTCAGATTGGACAACGAATCAATCACTTTAGCGCTAGGGTTTAAAATATCAATCAGGCGTTTATGCACGCGCATTTCATACTGTTCCCTGGCATCCTTATGGACAAAAGTCGAACGGTTAACCGTATATTTACGAATTTCGGTTGGCAGCGGTATCGGCCCTGAAATCTGCGCCCCATAACGTTGCGCCGTCTCCACAATTTGCCGCGCTGACTGGTCTATCACCTTATGGTCATAGGCGCGAATTTTTATTCTGATTTTTTTTTTCGGTGTGTTTTTTTTTTTTTTTTTTTTTTTTTTTTTTTTTTTTTTTT